>CAYRND010000101.1:0-14737 GCA_964425365.1 uncultured Phycisphaeraceae bacterium | reverse complement strand
GCAAAACAACGAAAAACTGGATCACATTGGCTCGAATTGGATACAGATTGGATCAGATTGGATCGTCCCGAGATGCGCACAAATTGACGAGCTTAAACAGAATTGCATAGAAATAAATGCCGGAAATACATCAAGTATCTGGAAATAAAAAACATATAGATTTACAGGCGCCCGCGGATCGCTCGAAGCGGATCACGCGCGCACAAAATCACACGCAAAACAACGAAAAACTGGATCAAACTGGATCAAACTGGATCGCCACCCAACGCACACAAAAAAACCGAAATCTCGAAACCCGATTCCCGACCCCCCCCAACCTTGAACTGATAAACCAATCAATCAATCTCCTCCGGCCCGCTACCGCTATCGAGAAAACCGACCAGCTTGCGACTACGAACCGGATGCTGCAACTTGCGGATCGCCTTCGCCTCAACCTGGCGGACACGTTCTCGCGTCACCTTGAAGATCCGGCCGACCTCCTCCAGCGTGTACGTATACCCGTCGCCGATACCGTAACGAAGCTTGATGATCTCTCGCTCACGATACGTCAGCGTCTTCAAGACCTGCTCGATGCGACCACGCAACATGTCCGAAGTCGCACTCTCCGATGGATTGTCCGCACCGTCGTCTTCAATAAAGTCACCAAAATACGAATCCTCAGACTCGCCGACCGGACGGTCCAGTGAAATCGGATGACGACTGATCTTCATCACCCGGCGAGCTTCACCCACCGGCATACTCGCCGCCTCTGCAATCTCCTCGATCGTCGGCTCGCGACCCAGTAACTGCAGCAGGTTCTTCGCAATATTCCGTAGCTTGCTCATCGTCTCGATCATGTGAACCGGTATACGGATCGTACGTGCATGGTCCGCAATCGCACGCGTGATCGCCTGGCGTATCCACCACGTCGCGTACGTCGAAAACTTGTAACCACGCTTGTACTCGTACTTGTCAACCGCACGCATCAGACCCGTATTGCCTTCCTGGATGATATCCAGAAACGATAACCCACGGTTACGGTACTTCTTCGCAATTGAAACCACCAGGCGAAGGTTGCCGCCCGATAGATCCCGCTTCGCTTGCTCGTATTCATCAAAAACACGCGTTACATCCTCAACACGACGCTCCAGGTCCTCGGGTTCCTCCAATACCAGCGAACGAAGACCCGACAGCTCCTCGTTCATCACCATCAGATCCTCCGGATCATAACGGTCCGGATTCTTCGCCGCGTCTGCGAGCATGGCCTTCAACTCGTTCATCTTCTTCGATATGGCGCCCAGCTTCTTCAATAGCGGTTGGACCTTCGAGGTCCGCAACGACAGCTCCTCAATCAGCGTCGCCATCTTGCGCCGGCGAGTGCGGATCTGCTTCGCCAGCAACGCCGCGTCATTACCGTTGCGACCGCTCGACTCTTCCATCGCCTCCCAGTCCAGACGATTCAACTCCAACAGCCGACGCACCGTCCTCAGATTGTTCGGTATACGCGCAGCGATCTTGTTCTTCGCGTCGTCCTCCGCCGTACTGATCTTCATCGTACGATCGAACGGCAGATCGCCCTCGTCGACCAGCTCCAGAACTTCAACCGACTGGCTGATACAGTAATCGTTCTCGAGCACCCGGCGGCGGAATATCATCCGGCAGGTCTCGATCTTCTTCGCCAGACGTATCTCCTCGTCTCGCGTCAATAGACTGATCTCACCCATCTGCGTCAGGTACATCCGAACAGGGTCATCGATCCGACGGTGACCCGCCTCCTGAAGCGCCTGCGCCAGTTCGACCTTCGCGTCTTCGTCATCGACGACCGCTTCCGTCTCCGGCATCATCACTTCTTCATCGACGATCGGCTTCGGCGTCACTCGCTCCGGATCGGGACTCAGTCGCTTCAACAACTGGCGAAGCTCCACCGGGGCATCGTAATTGCCCAACAGGCGAATCCCGAGCTCATCCAGTGACATAAGAAAATCGTCGATCCTCTCAGAGTCGACGTAATCGTCCGGAAGCAGGGCGTTCAACTGGTCAAATGTGATCACTCCGAACTTGCCGCCACTTTCAAACAACTCCGCTACGGCTGGATGTACATGATCTGGCATCAAGGTTGGTTCACTCCTGGTTCTTTTCAGGCTGCTCAATTCGTTCAACCCGGTACCCGTCCCTCAGAATCCTTTCCTTGACCGGCAGGTAGTGTCCGTACCACCTGCAACTTCTATTTATCACACGCCGGCTGCATAAACCTAAGACGCTATACCCTCGCAATACGCACCGGCGAAGGATTCATCCTGCGATGCTCGAGCAAGGCATCCAGATCATTTGACGACGACACCGACCCGTTCATCAGCGACGCCTTCCGCCGACGATATTCCTGCTCACCACCGTAATGAATGACAGACAGTACCGCCGCCTCAAATAACTCCGAAATCCGCGATGCCTCACCGCCGGTGGTCCGATCCAGTTCGAAATCCAACTGCGTCAGCAGTTCCGACATGACAGACCGGCCGTCCTCCGAATAATCACTCAGCAACTCGCCAAGCGAAATCGTCTCGCCGCTGCCGAGATGAGAGTATACTTGTTCATAAATCTCGCGATTCACCGGCGACATGAAATCACCCGGCAGAACAAGTTCATCAAAATGACCGCCCCCCGGCAACTCACTGTGAAACAGCTCATTCTCACGAAGTAGACAACCGATGATCTGACGCTCCGCCAGCTCGACCGCCCTCGGATAGACCCGGCCGCTGGTTTCCTCAACGGGCAAATCAACATCCTCGGTTACCACAGCCTCATCACCCGCTTTCGCCGTACCCCGCAACGGGCGAGGTCGGACCGTGGCGTACTGGCTCAACAGATCATTCAACCCCGTCTCACTCATATGCAGCATCGCCGACAACTGCTGAACCACCAGGCTGCGACGCAGCGTACCCGTTCGCGTCAGACCCAGTTGCGATAGCTTCGACAGATACATCTCCACCAGCTTCTGACGCCCGGTGACCGTATCCGACTTATCAAGCTGATTTCTCATCCGGTCGAACTGATATGTCATTGCGTCCTGTGACGCCGCCAGTACCGTCTCCCACTGCTCCAGGCCGCCCACATCACTGAACAGATCAGCAGGGTCACGGCCCTCGGGCAGTATGGCTATCGACACGTCCACTTCACCGGCCAGAAATATCTCGACTGCTCGGTCCGCCGCCTTCTGACCTGCTTCATCTCCGTCAAAAACCAGTACGACCTTGTCCGCATATCGCCTCAGCTCGGATACATGTCCGCCCGTCAAAGCCGTGCCCAGCGTCGCCACCACGTTCATTGCACCAGACTGATGCGCCGCTATCACATCCGTATATCCCTCCACAACCACCGCCGTACGCGTACTGATCACCGACTTCTTCGCCTGGTGCAGCCCGTACAACGTCACCGACTTATCGAATAACGCCGTCTCGGGACTGTTCAGATACTTCGGCTCGTCTTCCGCTCGTAACTTGCGCCCGCCGAAAGCAATCACGCGACCCACCGCATCACAGATCGGGAATATCAGACGGTGGCGGAAACGGTCATAGCACCCCCCGCCTTCCTTACGGCGGATCACAAGACCCGACGACTCAAGTGCCTCCATGTCCCAGCCGTGATGCATCGCCCAACGTGATAACTCGTCCCAACTGTCAGGCGAATACCCCAGTTGAAACGCAATCCGGACCTGCTCGTTCATCCCCCGGCCATTAATATAGCTGCGGGCTGACTCGCCTCGCTTGTCTTCCTCCAGCATACGGCGGTAATACGACTGGGCCAGTTCGTTCACAGTGGCAATACGCTGTCGCATCGATCGGCCCGCGGCTGCCTCGCGATCACCATCGTCACGCCGACTCAGCGGTATGCCCGCTCGCTCCGCCAAGTGCTCTAACGCTTCACGAAACGTCATCTTGTGATAGTTCATCACGAAACTGAACACGTCACCCCCAGCACCGCAACTGAAACACTTGTATATCTGCTTCACCGGCGAAACGTACATCGATGGGTTCTTGTCGTCATGAAATGGACACAAACCGGCCAGCTCACGGCCCTTCGGCCGCAAGGCGACCTGCTCGCCGATGATCCGGACGATATCCGTCGCATCGAGTACACGCTGTTTGTCCTGGTCTCGAACAGCCATACGCTGAACCTGCTCACCCAACAATGCACCTCAACGACCCAAACACGATGAGGTTGATTCACACGAAACGGTTGTGACTGTCGGACTGCTTCGGGACCGCTGGTTTCAATCGAGCCGTTGTTGATCCATATGGCTTCGCCGATTGTTGTCCCGGCAGATATACGCCGATGTTGTACCTTCCCGAACTTATCATACGCCCCTATTAAGCTTTAGCACATCTTCAAGACAAGTCAATCAAATTGTTATCATTGACATATAAATTACAGGTTGCCCATTTTAACTGCATTATTAGTAAACGGTTAACATGTGTTTCTGCGCGTTAAAACCCGGGAGGGACTTACACCCGCTACCCTGAATACAACACGTGTATATTATTCGGAGCTGCTTACCTCGCCCGTGTCGACCACCACCGCCGCAGACGTGTCCGACTGCGACTGCTGTTCACCATGCTTATATACGTATTTCCGCTTCGACGGCCTCACCACCAGCCCGCTGCGTATCGCCTTCGCCGACGCTTTTACACGCTTCAGCGAACCGTCCACAACAGCCGTCATGGTCTGGATATTCGCCCTGAACTTCCGCTTCTTGATTCCCGTTACCTTCGTTCCTACACCGCCCAGATACTTCGCTTTTCCCCGGTGCGTGTAACTCCTGCCTGAACTGGTCCGGCGGCCGGTAAATTCGCAGACTCGTGGCATGGCATAAATCTCTATAAACTATGGTGATACCGTTTAAAAATCCAATGAGCCTCGCATTATAGCCAATCCCCACCACCATGGCAACTCCCACCCAACCCTGAAAACGTTAAAACCTTCTACCTTATAAACAACGACTTTAAATCTTGAACCTTGAACTCCACCCACTGCTTCATTGATCATTGCTTCATTGCCCCTTCCCCCTTTTTCCCTGTAAACTCACACCACATGGCCCACATGCAACGCGAATCACTGGCACTGGTTAAGGAACGGGCGATACTCGTCGCCTGCCTGCTGCCGGACTACGAAGTCGACCCGCACGACCCGCTCGGTGAACTGCGGGCACTGGCAGATACCGCCGGGGCCGTGGTCATCGACCAGATCATGCAAAAAAAGCAGCGGCCAGACCCCGCCACCTTCATCGGGAAAGGCAAGGTCGAACAGCTCGCCGGTATGGTCAGGGCACTCAAGGCAGATGTCATCATCTTCGAAAACGACCTCAGCCCTTCACAGATCGGTAATATCGAAAAGGTCGCAGAATGCAAGGTGCTCGATCGCAGCGAGGTCATACTCGATATCTTCGCCGCCCGTGCTCGTACCTACGAGGCCAGGCTGCAGGTCGAACTCGCCCAACTCGAATATACATACCCGAGGCTCCGTGCAATGTGGACGCACCTCGAACGCATCGTCGGCGGCGCGCCCGCAGGGATCGGCACACGCGGCCCGGGAGAACAGCAGCTCGAAATCGATCGACGGATCGTCCAACGTAAAAAAGCCGAACTCAAACGCGAAATCAAAGCCATCCACCAACGAAAATCACGAGAGGTCGAAAAACGCAACCGCGACTTCTTCACCGTCGGACTCGTCGGCTATACCAACGCCGGGAAGAGCACGCTCTTTAATACACTCACCGAAAACGCAGGCGGCGGAGGCGCTTACGCCGATGATAAACTCTTCGCTACGCTCTCAACTCGTACGCGTAAATGGCCGCTCGGCGCAGGAGACTCGGTCATGCTCTCCGATACCGTCGGGTTCGTTCGCAACCTCCCCCATCACCTCGTCGCCAGCTTCCGCGCGACGCTCGAAGAAGCCGTCCATTCCGACCTGCTCATCATCGTTCTCGATGTGGCCGACCCCCAGGCGAAACGTCAGCTCGATACCGTCATGACCGTACTCAACGATATCAGCGCAACCACCCAGCGACGACTGCTGGCACTGAACAAGACCGACCAGTTGCTTCACAACGCCGAACTGCTCGCCTTCGCCGCCGAACATCCAGACGCCATCCCCATCAGCGCCCGAACCGGACACGGCGTCGACCAACTCACCGATTCCGTCGCCGCTATCGCACGCGGTACAGAACGCGAACTCCGAATCACCGTCCAGATTCATGACGGCAAGGCGCTACACTTCATCGAAAACCGCTCGAATGTACTACACCGTGACTACAACGGCCGACAGGTCACACTCACCGTACGTATCGGCTCCAGACAACTCGACCAGCTCCTGGCCATGAACACCACCGCCCACATCCCCGAAATCAACACCTCCCACAAACCAACCAACCCCACCTGGTAACCCCCACCCAACCTTGAACCTTGAACTTCCTCCTCACATTACTTCATTGCTCTTCACCCCAAGCCGCTTCACACCCCAAACCCCCGCCGAACACATTGGGAGAGCTTCGCTCGGGTCGGGTCGCAAATTGCATATAAGGCTCGTCCCAACACCACATTTCGCATGGTTTAGACGCCAGGAAAAACTGCGTAGTCGCATCCCAACCAGAAACGAAGACCGGTATCGTGATTACGGACTCGTAATCGATAACCGCATCCCGACCCCGAGACAGAATGTCACACCATTCATTTCATGGCAGCCACCGGTCGCGTTAGGGAATCCCATTGTGTTACGAAGTGATTTACAGATATCGGGCGAGAGTGAAATCCGGATCCCTTTGCAAGTGAAGCAAGGGGATCCGGATTTCACTCTCGCACCACCAATAATGTCACAATGTCCACTTCTCCGTACTATCGGTAACGAACTCCTGCGATTCCTGAGCCAAAATAATCGTATCCATTCTGATTTTCATCGGGATCGGAATCGGATATCGAATCCCGATACCGATCCCACAGCAACTCCACATGAATTTTCACACGCAAGCCCACCGAAGGTATGGCAAAAAGTCGATATTGCATCACTATGCGTTCCTTTCTCTTTCTATGAACCTATATCCTTTTTCCAATTTCACTGCTCGACTGCTTTGCCGTTCTGTGCATTACCCCGGCTCTGTCCTGTCGCCAACCCCAAGCTTTTTTCACCCTACAGCACCTTTGCAAACAGCGAAGCACGGAGAAACGGGGCATAGGTGTTAAGCTAAGCGGATGAATTTTTATTATTGCTTCACGGCACCTACACGGTATGTATATATCGTCTGGCCGTAGAGAGACTCTGTATCAATATACTGTGTAATGTTTGAATCAACACTGCCGACCTGATGCCAGGTGTCGCTTCCACGCCAGGGTTTGCGTTCGATGATAAAACCATCTTCCTGGGGATCGTGTGAGTTATCCTGCCAGGAAAGACGAATGTGTCCATTCACTGAAGTGGCGATCAGTTGTGTGGGTTTTTCGATTGATGACCATGGATCCCAACACCGGCCCAGTTCATTGAACTGCAGAAAGGCAAGCGTGATATTGCCGTCGGCCCAGACGGCCATGCCGTTTTCATTGTTGTTCCAACCGACCGAATCGGTGAATGAATATTTCCCGCCGTTACCGAAGATTTCCAGTTGTCCCCAATCCACCAGGACGTGGATCGCGACTCGGTTGTTGATCGGTGCCATACTGTATCCGTTGAGGGTTAAATTATTCTTGTTGTAGGTGATGGTGTGCTGGGCCTGTCCGTCGGATCGCGTGTGCAGTTTCAGTCCAAATTCCGTCGCCGACGCGCCATTCAGGTCGAACTCGGCGATGATTTCATATTCCTGCGACTGAATCGCCGAAAGCGGATTGCTCGATGCGTTCGAGGTGATGGACACATTGTCCCAGGACTGCGTCCATTCGTACAAATTTCTGATCTCCGCAATGGGCGATCGCGTGATACGAACGCCTTCGGAGAATGTCTTCAACTTCAGCTCGCATGGGAATGATGCTTCACATCGCCAGATCGTGTCCGACTCAATGGGCAGACCCTGCCAGTTGTATTCGCGAATCCAGGCCATCTGAACAATACGATTGTCGGGCATGTTGGAGTAGACCTGTGCCGCGTAGAACTTGGGGCTTTGGTCCATTTTGTACGGCCCCCAGGTCGTGGTGAACTGCCGGCCGTCAAAGTCCCCGATCCAGTATTCGCCTTCGGCGTCCTGCAATACCCATTTCCTGTTGCCGGGATCGTCGTCAATCGCCAACTCGTACATGTCAGGACATTCGTAGAAACCGTCTGCATACCATTTGCTTTCATATGTCCAGTTTTTCAGATTGGTCGACGAATAGAACTCGACCCCATGCGGTTGGCCGTCGCGATGATAGATCGCGTAGACCCATTTCTGCGTCGGTGTGTGCCGGAATACTTTTGGATCGCGAGTTTCACGCCCGTCCTGCTTGAGTGGATTGCCGCTGTAATTCTGGAACGTTTCCGCGTTGTCGTTGCTGTACACAAGACACGTACCCGAGTCAGTCGCTGTGTACAAGGCGCAGATCACGTCGTTGGTTCCGGTCTTGAATCCTGCGGTGTTGTTGACATCAAGCACCGCTGAACCCGACCAGCAGTCCCCCGGATGAACATGCGGGTCAATCTTGATTGCCTGTTGCGCCCAGTGTACGAGATCCGGGCTCGTCGCATGGCCCCAATGCATGGTGTTCCATTGCAATCCGTAGGGATAATGCTGGTAGAACATGTGATAGGTGCCGTCCACATAGATGGGGCCATTGATGTCGTTCATCCAGCCTGCTTTAGAGGAGAAATGAAACTGGCCTCGATATTGCTCGCGATAATCCGTCTCGGGATAGGGGTAGTGAGGGTAGTTGATAGAAGGTGGATAGGGCAAGCTCCAGTCGGCCTGCAGTTCCATCACCATTGCCATTATTACGCACGCTGTCACACATACGATGCAGGCGCACTGACAACCATGAACTTTTGAATACACTGACATGTCCCATGTTCCTTTCTTCCAATACTGTGAAATCGATAGGCCTGAGAGCCGATCGAAATTGTTATTCGTCCAACCTGATCAGATGCGGTTCGTAGAGAATTCGCATCGGCTCATCCGGCAACCGCCCCGCGATCCGGTCTTCCAGGACATCCACAAGTTTCCAGCCCATCTCGCGGTTCCGCTTATCCACCGTCGCCAGTGGTCGGCAAGGCTCCCATGACCACTCCGTCATGATTTGCCAGTAATTGTCATAACCTACGATATCGATATCACTGCCCGACTCCCGTCCCAACTTGCGGCAGGCTGCAGCAAGGTAGGCCGTCTGACGGTCGGAAATCGCCATGATGGCGTCGATATCGGGCCAGCGGGAAAATGCTTTTACCATGTTTCCTACCGTATTATTCAACCGCAAATCCACATACTCGTCCTCCCATAAAGCCATAGGCAGATCATAGCAGTAGAAGGGTTCTATTCCTTCCAACCCGGCCTCGTTCATAACTTTTTCGTAACCATCGTTGCGACGCTTCAGCCACCAGGGACAACTTGTCATATCCGTCCGTCGCTCCCAATACCGTAATATCCGTCGCCGGTTGCGCGAAATAAGCAATCGGGCCAGCGAGGCTGTTCCGGATTCAAAATCAGGTGTTACAGAATCGAATGCACCCAACTCCGATTCGTAACCGTATAGAACTACAGGCACACCACGATGCTTGAGCCTGGTCGCTAAATCCTTGATTATTTCCCTCACCCGTTCGTAAAAGAGGTCCGGATACAAAATACACCCCATCGGCTGACTATTCACCAGTTTGTCAAAATCGTCCCGGGTAAGCTGCGACGGGTCCAGTATGGAAAACTGACGGGCGTGCGAGGATGCCATTTCCATTACACCGAATTGTATGTAAACATCAAATCCCGGCGATAAATCCTTTGCATGCGACTGACTCATATAGAACGATACAATATTGTCGGACAGAATCTGCATACGAGATGCTGAGGTACTGTCCACCAGCCAATTCCGACCTGAAGCACGCAGCCAGCCTTCCTGCTCAAGCGATCTGATCGCGACATTAACCGTTCGGTAATTCACTCCAATATCTGTCGCCAACGCCATCTGTCCCGGCAACATCTGTTCGTGGCCGTACTCCCCCCTTTGAATTCGATCCAATATCAAGTCACGAACCGTGTGGGATGATGTCCGTTTTTTGGCTCCAGAATCGGTACACCTGGTTGAACGCTTTTTTCGCATCATCGATGATTCCATATCACAATCACAGCCCACCATAAAACCGCTTGAAATTGCATTGCAATACAATAATATCAAACTGCAATGCAATTTTCAAACAATACTGCAATTTTCAAGGCATCCCCGCTTCATTCAGATGATTTCAGAAAACTGGAAATAATGATTTATCGCTATTTTGTTTTTAAATATTTCTGAACGCAAACAAAACTATCACAGACACATATCACCCAAACAATTTCACCTGAATCGTCCTTACGCGTCATAAACATTACAATAAAAATAAGTTAACTGATAACCTCCTCTCACTCATCCATCCACAAAACCGGAAATCTATGGATATACAATCGCAAATTCATCAAAAACAGAGCGTTAAAGATTATTCAGACCCGCGCATCTATGAACATCTATGGGGGCTTTCAACATAAAATTTTTTAGGTCGCTGTATTACAAGGATTTACAAGGACAACAATCGCATCTGCTGCCCACTCTGTAACAGCTGAATGTTACAAATAGACTGGGCGATTGAAATAGTGTTACAGTTTGTTACAATATGTGGAGGTTGGAACTGACATGTTACCTCAAACGCCACAACCTGAAGATGCCGGCCTCAACCGGAACCGCACCGAATCTGACCACCTCCACACGCTTAATACACTCCGAGACTGGATCAATACCGGCAAACTCCGGCAAGGCGATCGCGCGCCCTCTGTCTCTAAACTAGCCCAACAGTTCGATATCACTCGCCGATCCGCTATCGCCGTACTTGAACAGCTCGAACGCGAAGGGCTGGTCATCCCACGCGGCCGGCGAAAACCGCGTGTCATTGCACCCAGGCAACACGCCGCACAACACTCGCTCGCAGCCAATACCATCACTGTTTTCACACGCGCACAATGGGAAACGTTCGTCAACTATACGCCCGGACATCTCATCCAGATCGAAATCGGCGTTTTCCAGGCTATACAGGACAGCCGGTTGAATACCATGGCCATTGACCCCGGCATCATGAGCGACAAGCAGTGGCAGGACCTCATCCACAGTGGGCCGAAAGGCGTTATCTCATTCCGATCGTCCACCATGGCATCCATCCCCGACCTCATGATCAATCAATTCCAAAACGCCGGGATCCCCCTCGCACTCTTCGCATGTGAAACACAACTACCACGCTGCGATACCGTTGATACCGATCACGAATACGGCAGCTATGAACTCACACGGTTCCTCATCAGACGCGGTTGCCGGCATATTCTGCCGTACTGGGAACTTTCGCAACTCGAAGACGCCGCCAGCTCCGTTCCGCCCTGGCTCGCTCGAAGACGCGACGGATATCACAAAGCCTGCAACGAATCACATATCGCACCCATCGAACCCGTACGCTGCCGCGAGCAGCCGTTCGTCGCCGATACCCGCGAAAAGTTCGAGATGCGAGTGCGTTACGCCGCCGGTAACCTCATCGTACCCTTCCGCATCGAACCTCACATCGACGCTGTCATGGCGGTTACCGACGGTCAGGTACCCGTTCTCAACGATGCATGCTGCATCCTCGGACGCACGCCCGGCAGGGACATCCTCATCACCGGCTACGACAACTACTGGCAGGGCGCTGACGAATACCAGTTCGAATCCACGCCGCCGGCGGCTACCATCGATAAAAACAACCAGCAGATCGGCCGGGAACTGGTCGACCTGGTTATCGCACGTTCAAACAGAAATCTCGACCGCCGGCCGCAACACCGATACGTTAAACCACGTCTGGTTATCACCGGCGATGAATCCGGATAACACTTCAGCCGATTTAAAAGGAGGAGAGATAATGAAGATGCATCACGTCCAGTTCGTCATCATACTACTTGTCACACTATCCACCCGCATCTGCCTCGCCGGCATGGGCGACGTCACAAACGTCTCACGCAACGGCGATACCCTCACCATCACCGCCGGTAGTGATATCCTCATTGTACACGTCTGCGATCACCACATCCTCGAAGTAGATTACCGGCCCGCCGGCAACCATCATCCGGATACCCGCATCATCGGCAACACCAACTGGCCGGCCGTCAACGCTGCAATCGATACCACCGCCAACCCCATGACCATCACCACCGATAACATGATCGTCGAAATCAATAAAACCCCGTGCCGGCTGGCTCTCTACAATCCCGACCATCATCTATTAGTCAAAGAACAGGACGCCGAAGGTGTCAACCCCTACGGCCTGAGGCTCGAACACCCCACCGGCCAGAACTTCTACGGCATCGGGGGATTCGCAGCAAGTGAAGATTCATCACCGAAAATGCTTCGTAACACCGGCGGGTACGTTCACGCCGGCGCTCAAGGTGACTGCGGCGGACCGTTCGTATGGTCCAACAAAGGCTACGGACTGCTCGTCGATTCAGACGGCGGCAGGTTCAATATCAACAACACCGAACTCATTTTCAGTGAATGCTCCAAGGTTAACTATAAATACTACCTCTTCGCCGATACCATCCACGATGTCTTCGACGGACTCGCCGCTGTCAGCGGACCCGCACCCATGCTGCCCAAGTGGGCCATGGGTTTCATGAACAGCGAATGGGGTATCAACCAGAACGAACTCGAAAACCTTATCAATACCTACCGCTCAAAACAAATCCCCATCGACGCGTTCATACTCGATTATGACTGGATGCTCTACTACGCCGACGACTACGGCGACTGGAAATGGAACCCAGGAAATTTCCCCGACGGTCCCTCCGGCACACTCGCCTCTGACATGGCAAACCAGGGCATCAAACTCATCGGCATACGAAAACCCCGGCTCAGCCGCAATACTGCTCAGGGACAATTCGCACTAGCCAACGGCTGGTACTGGGACAGCGACGCGATCAACTTCCAGATCGATGACTGCCGGCTATGGTGGTGGAACCAGCACATCGGACCCGGCCGGGCATTCACTGCAGGTATCGTCGGCTGGTGGAACGACGAGGCCGAACAGAACAACTGGCAGTTCCTGTGTATGCAACAGGCGCTATACGAAGGTCAACGAAGCAACTCCGACCTTCGCGTCTGGTCAACCAATCGGAACCACTACACCGGTTCACAGCGGTACGCTTATACGCTATGGTCTGGTGATATCAATACCGGTTTCAATAACATGGCCAACCAACGAGAACGCATGCTCGCCTCAGTCAACCTCGGCCAGGTCAAGTGGGCAATGGACATCGGCGGGTTCCACGGCACACCCAACAGCCAGAACTACGCAAGGTGGATGCAGTTCGGCGCGTTTGTCCCCGTCTACCGTGTTCACGGCTCCATCAACGAACAGCGACAGCCCTGGTACTACGGTACCCAGGCCGAAGCCGTCGCCAAAGCCGCTATCGAATTGCGATACCAGCTCATACCCTACATCTATTCCTACGAACGGCGAACACTCGAAACCGGCGTCGGACTCGTCACCCCGCTCGTCATGCAATACCCGGATGACACCAATGCCGCTAACCGGTACCAGGAATGGCTCTTCGGCGACTGGCTGCTCGTCGCGCCCGTTGTCGATGAAAATCAATCCAACAAGAGTATTTATCTGCCCGATGGCGAGTGGATCGATTACTTCCGCGGTGACTCTTACACCGGCCCCGTCACCATCAACTATTCCATCAACTCCGCTACATGGGAAGATATCCCGCTCTTTATCAGAAAAGGCGCTATCATCGCCACACAACCCGTAATGAACTATGTCGGCGAACAACCCGTCGATACCATCACCTTCTCGATCTTCCCCGATACTCAACCGACCCGCTTCAATTATTACGACGACGACGGCTTGACTTACGACTACGAAACCGGCGAATACCTCAAACAGACCATCACAACTCTGCACGACGGAGCGGCCTCCGTCCAGGTCAATATCAGCGATCCCGAAGGCTCATACCAGCCGCCCGACCTGCAATATTACCTCTGTAAAATCTATAGCGATACATCACTCAACAGCATCACCAGCAACGGCAACCCGCTTACCGAATATACCTCACTTACCGAACTGGAAAACGCAACAGGCGAAGGCTTCGCCACCGGCAACGACCCCATCCACGGCCCCGCCGTCTACGTTAAGGTCAATGCAACCGCTGCAAAAGATATCCTCGTTTCCGACGTACCACCACCCGATCCGCCGACCAACCTCAACGCAACATCAACCACCGGCAGCGAAATCGTCCTTACCTGGACCGACAACTCTAACGACGAAACCGGTTTCGTCATCCAACGAAAACCCTGGCACGGCCAGACCGATTGGCAAACCATCACAACCCGGCCCGCAAACACCACCAGCTATACCGATACCGACACCATCTACGGCCTGCTCAACTACACCTACCGCGTCGGTGCTTATAAAAACTGAATAAAACCCACAACATGAATTCGCATACATTAACACAGATCCTCGACAGCTCCGCTGCCGGATTACCGCTTAGCTTACCACTAAACCATGTAATGCCAGATTCCCCAGTCCAGCCCGTGAAAATATGAAGCGATTC
>CAYRND010000100.1:0-14814 GCA_964425365.1 uncultured Phycisphaeraceae bacterium | reverse complement strand
AACGAAAAACTGGATCACATTGGCTCGAATTGGATACAAATTGGATCAGATTGGACCCAGATTGGATCAAACTGGATCACCCTGGCTCAACCCTCCCACACACACAAAAAAACCAGAAACTCCGACCCCGATACCCGATACCGACCCAGAGCCCCGAGACAGAATCACAATCCGAAATCCGCAATCCCCCGACTCCATGCTATCATTGCACACCATGCTCGCACTACTGCCACACGACTGGTTCGTCGGCCAAAGCCAGATCGTTCTGCTGATTACCTCACTGGTTACACTGGCGATGGTGGTCAAAGGCGCCGACTGGCTGGTGGATGGCGCCGCCGGGATCGCTCTCAAACTGGGTATGCCAAAAGTTGTCATCGGCGCAACGATCGTATCACTCGGTACCACCAGCCCAGAGGCCGCCGTCTCCGTACTCGCGGCCTGGCAGGGCAAACCCGGCCTGGCGCTGGGCAACGGAGTCGGGTCCATCATTGCGGATACCGGGTTCATCTTCGGCTGCGGCTGCCTGCTCGCAAACCTGCCCGCCAACCGACAAATCCTCAGCAGACAGGGCTGGATACAGGTCGGCGTCGCACTCTTGCTGGCACTGATCTGCTATATACTGTTCGCCGCAACCGGCGACGACGCCGCGCTGGGATGGTGGGTCGGAATCCTCTTCTCACTGCTGCTCATTGGCTACCTGTTCCTGTCCATACAATGGAGCAAACGCCAGCCGATCGGCGACCACACAGTAATTCCAGATGCCGTACCCGCCGTACCGGCGATCACCGGAAATCACGAGACACCCGCAGACCGCACAGACCGGGGTGTCGCCCTGCTCGTCGCACTGGGAATCACAGGCCTCGCAACGGTTATCTTCGCCGGCGATGCACTGGTCGCATCTGTCAGCGAACTCGCCGAATCACACTGGGGCGTCCCCAAAGTCGTCGTGGCCGCCACACTCGTTGCCATGGGCACGTCACTGCCCGAACTGGCGGTCGGAATCACATCAATCTACAAAGGCCACCCCGAACTGCTCGTCGGTAATGTGATCGGCGCGGATATCCTCAACGTCCTGTTCGTCATCGGAGCCTCCGCACTGGCCGCACCCCTGAATGTCGTCGAAGACGGAAACCGCATCTTCCTCTACCTGCATCTGCCAACCATGATCATCATTCTCTCACTCTTCCGACTCTATATCTTCCACGCTATCCACCGCGGACGATTCTCACGATGGATGGGACTGCCAATGGTCGTGATCTATGTCGCCTACGTCGTACTGCAGTATGTGCTGGCTTGATATCCACCGGATTCGCTACCTGTCATATACTCCCTTCAAACAACATCCGGAAAAACGCTGCCATACCGTTGTATATACAAAATCCACACACCGATAGACTTGAATCGATATTTCCAAAACCAGGTCATAGCACAAGCCGAGGTGCAATATGCCGCCTGACAATATCATCCGACTCAAACATATGATCGTTGCGGCGGAAGAAACTGTACATTTTTTCGTCTTACATGTAATACAAATATCTTGAAACAAACAGGATGCTTTCACTCGGGCTGGTGATATGCATGGCCTACAAAAGCGTTGCTCCAAAACGAAATACATATCATTCCCGTATTGTCGTATTACGTTAAATCAATTGCATTCAGTTCAGCATAGTCTACTGAATGCCCTTATAGAAAAGCCGAAACTACCTAAAACAGCGATTCCGCATTCTCCTCGATATTGATCTTCAACCCCATGTGTTCCGCGGCACCCCGCGTGAGCTGCCGGCCTTTTCGGGTCCGGGCCAGAAAGGCGATCTGGAGCAGGTACGGCTCGACCATCTCCTCAAGTGTCCCCGCGTCTTCACCCAGCGTCGCGGCGATCGCCTCCAAACCCACCGGGCCGCCGTCATAAACCTCCGCAATCACACGGAGATACTTCCGGTCTACTTCATCCAGCCCCAGATCGTCCACGCCTTCAAGACGAAGCGCTTCGTCAACAATCCCAGGACAGACCAGACCGTCAGCTTTTACTTGAGCATAGTCGCGGACGCGGCGGAGCAGACGGTTGGCGATCCGAGGCGTGCCGCGAGACCGGAACGCGATCGACTTCAAACCCTCTTCCCTTTCCCCTCCGTCAATGTGCATCAGCGACGCACTACGACGAAGAATTCGCAGCAGATCATCACAAGAATAATAATCAAGGTTATGCGTAATTCCGAACCGGGAACGCATCGGCCCAGATAACAGACCTGCTCGCGTCGTCGCGCCGATCAGGCTGAACGGCTTGATCGGAAGCGTAATCGTCCTCGCATGCATGCCCTGGTCCACGGTGATATCGATCTTGAAATCCTCCATCGCCGGGTAGATATACTCCTCGACAACCGGGCTCAACCGGTGAATCTCGTCTATGAAGAGTACATCCCCGTGCTGGAGCTTCGTCAGCGTACCGACCAGGTCAGTCGGCCGGGTCAACGCCGGACCCGATGTCACCACAACGTTCGAACCCATTTCATTCGCGATGATATGCGCCAATGTCGTCTTACCCAGCCCCGGCGGACCGTGGAGCAGTACGTGCTCCATCGGCTCACCACGCTCCTTGACCGCCTGGAGCGCAATCCGTAGCTTCTCGACTAGCTTTGGCTGTCCCACGTAATCGTTCAGAGACTTCGGACGAAGCGACAGGTTGATCGCTTCCTCCTGCGGGCTGACCGGCTGACCTGATATTAGACGCTGCTTTGCCATGATGGGTATTCTACCGCAAGAATCGATACCGCTGTCACTCGATTCCGATCACTCGGTTGATTTCATCCATCGACGTCCGGCCGCTGATGATCATGTCGATCCCGAAATCACGAAGGCTGCGGAACATGGATATCTCAATCGCTTTCTTGATACTCGCAATATTCGGCTTGTTCAATATCACATCTCGCAACTCATCAGTCGCAGTGAGCAGTTCAAAAACCGCGTGACGGCCGGCGTAACCCGTGCCGAAACATTTCG
The DNA here is from genome assembly GCA_964425365.1 of uncultured Phycisphaeraceae bacterium. Classification (GTDB taxonomy): domain Bacteria; phylum Planctomycetota; class Phycisphaerae; order Phycisphaerales; family Phycisphaeraceae; genus CAYRND01. The sequence goes on along the minus strand of CAYRND010000100.1, from coordinate 11,817 downwards.
GGCACCCCACCGGCTTGTATATCTCGCTGATACCCTCGATCGATCGCTTCAGACGCATTACGTCCTGGGTCGACGGCTTCGACGCTTCCTTGCAATCCGGGCAGAGCATCCGCGCCAGACGCTGCGCCAGTACCAGGTTGATCGTCGAGGCGACGAGATACGGCTCAACGCCCAGATCGAGCAGCCGGAAAATAGTGCTGATGGTGTCCTTCGAGTGCACGGTGGACAGTACCAGGTGACCCGTGGTCGCCGCCTGCATCGCGGTCACCGCTGTCTCGCGATCACGTATCTCGCCCAGAACAATCACATCCGGGTCCTGCCTCAGACACGAACGCAGCAGACTGTGAAAGGTCTGGCCCTGATCTTCATCAACGGGAATCTGGGTAACACCCTCCACTTCATACTCGATCGGGTCCTCGATGGTAATCACATTCCGAAGTCTGGCGTCGATCTGCCGTAACGCGGCGTAGAGCGTGGTGGTCTTGCCCGAACCGGTCGGACCCGTTACCAGCACCATGCCGGTGTCACGACGGCTGGTATCACGAATCTGCGTATACATCCAGTCCGGCAGGCCGAGGTCACGCAACGACTGCGGACAGTTGCAGGGATCCAGTACTCGAACGACCATCTTCTGGCCGAACATGGCGGGAGTAAAGCTCACGCGGTAATCGATCCACCTGCCCGGCACACGCGAGGAGAAATGACCTTCCTGCACTACGGATTTCTTCGTGATATCGATATCACAGAGTACCTTGACCAATGACTGGAGCCGCTTGACCATATCGGTGGTCATCTGCGTGACTTCAACCATGGCACCGTCGATTCGCAACCTCAGCCCCGCACCTTCATGGCGGGGTTCCAGATGAATATCCGAAGCCGCACAACGCGCTGCACCGTAAAGAAGCATACGCATCAGCAGAATCGCCTCGGCCGTGGCGGACTTACGGGCACTCGCAGCATGGATCGTCTGGCCGCGGGCATTGACCATTTCAACTTCACTCAGCTCGAATGGAACGTCCCGGCCGATGCGGATCAGCGAATCGACCGTGCCGATCTTGAACTCGGGCCCGGTGAACATCGGCTCAGGCTCTTCCTCCGCTCGCGTATAGATATCACTCACCTCACTGACCGAAGTCATTTCACCCATTTCTTCAGACGACAGCGTCCCGGCCTCGTCCAGCCGGTCCTCGATCATGGTCATGACATCGTTCTGCGAATCCGGACCTGCCGGCGCCGAACCGATCTTCTTATCCTTCACACCGCGTTTGCTGTCCGTCGCTACCGCGGTTTCACCGCCGGGATGAAAGACCAGACGCGTCATGCCGATCATAAACTCGACAGGCTCACTGCCTAACTGTAATTCAGTAATACGCTCACCACCGACGAGTGTACAATTGCTCGAATTCAGGTCACGCAACAGGAACACGCCACCCGGCCGGGGAACCACCTCACAGTGGAACCGGCTGATCAGGTTGTCATTTTCAACCACAACGACATTACCGGCGTGCCGGCCTATCGAAATCTTGCCGTTCGATACGTCAAAACGCTTCAAGCCGGTATCAGATTGCACTTCAAGGTAAGCCATCCCGCACCATAAACTTCCCGGCGTCAACCAGAATGAAAGTCATGCCCATATCCCGCCGGACCGTAACGTGCGATCCCACCCGGGATGTCTCTCTTTCGTCCCCCCCTGCTGTTCAGGTGACCCCGCGGGGGATGTGGGGACCGTGTGGGCAGCTACCAGTTTAAAGCCTTTGCGGCTCTTTCTCCAGTGAAACCAGGTCCTCGTAACTCTCACGTCGACGGATTACGGTGGCGTTGCCGCCGTGGACCAGTACCTCCACCGGCCGGGTCGTGGCGTTATAGTTGCTGGCCATGACCATACCGTAAGCTCCTGCACTGAATACACATAACAGATCACCCCTCGCCAGGGGCGGTAGCATCCGGTCTCGCGCCAGCCAGTCGCCGCTCTCGCAGATCGGGCCGACCACGTCACAGGCCTCCAGACCAGGCAGGTCCATCTGACGCTTACGCTGATCCGGCAGGTGCATCGGAGCAACACGCGCCGGCCAGATGAAGTGAAAGGCGTCATAAAGCGTCGGCCGGATCAGATGGTGCATGCCGCTGTCGATCACCACGAATTTCTTCATACCACCCATTTTGACATACTGAACTCGCGCGATGAGCACCCCCGCATTGGCCGCAATGGTCCGCCCGGGCTCGATGATGATCGTTCCGCCCGCGTCATGAAACGGCTTGAGCAGCGGCACAATATCAGAGGCGTACTGCTCATAACTCGGGGTCTGATCGGCTTCATAATCAGCACCGTACCCGCCCCCGATGTCGATCACGCTGATCTGATGACCTTTCTCACGCAACTCGTCGATCAGCTCGAGCGCCTTGCGGATCGCATCGACATAAGGCTGGGGACTGTACACTGGCGACCCGATGTGCAGGTGGATCGCCGACAGCTTGAGCGAAGCGTCGTTACCGAACCGCTCGAAGAACCGGCGGGCACGATCGATATCGACGCCGAACTTCGACTCCTTTTTACCCGTGGTCGTCTTCTCGTGGGCCGTTTTCGGATCAACGTCAGGATTCACACGGAGCGCGGCGTGAACGCGTTTATTCAGCTGCCTGGCAATGGCCGCGATGTTCTCGAACTCGGATTCGGACTCGATATTGAACCAGCCGATGCCCTGCTCGATCGCCTGCACGATTTCTTCATCGGTCTTACCGACCCCGGCGTAGACGACTTTGTGCATGGGAACCTCGGCAAGTTGGGCGCGGTGCAGCTCGCCGCCGCTGACCACATCCATACCCGCGCCGCGGTCCGCCAGTATCCGGCAGATGTGAATATTGCCGCAGCTCTTGACCGAGTAACAGATGATCGGATCGAGCTCGGCGAATGCCCTGGCAATAGCATCGTAATGCTGCTCGAATGTCTTACGAGAGTATACGTAAACGGGTGAGCCGGTCTTATCAACAAGGTCGTTGATGGAAACCTGCTCGCAGAACAGTTGGCCGTCCTGGTACTGGAAGTGATCCATGGCTCGGGCTCCTGTATTCGGATGCAAAATGGATATGTTAGCGGTTTATCCTCAAGTTTGGGAGTGTGGTCGCGTTAAGTACCACTTTCAAGCTGGAAATTGTCAAGTGCCTGTATGGACCATCTCGCTGTTCCGCTTGAAATCGCTCTGCATCCATTGACCCGAATCCCCGATACATTTCGGTCACCGGAAAGCGATACCCGGATACATGGAAGAAATTGGCTCAAATCAATGCCACCTTCTTCGTTTCGAGTTATATTACTGCTTTGGACAAGGGGTAACGTTCCCCCACGCATACACTGGAGACATCCATTATGTCATATCTGCTCGGGATCGACATCGGCACTTCCGGAACAAAAACGCTGATTTGCGATTACAAGGGCAAAGTAAAAGCCACGGCGTTTGCGGCTCATGGGATCAGTTCACCTCAACCCGGCTGGTCCGAGCAGGACCCCACCGAATGGTGGCAGGCAACCTGCAAAGCCACAAAGTCTATTCTGCGAAAAGCCAAAGTGAAAGCCGACCAGGTCTCCGCAGTGGGGCTTTCAGGCCAGATGCACGGCTCAGTGTTTCTGGCTGATGACGAACAGCCCTTGCGCCCGGCCCTGCTCTGGAACGACCAGCGAACCGCAGCCGAGTGTAAAGAAATCGAAGAGGCTGCCGGGGGACGAAAGCAACTCATCCAGATGGTCGGCAATCCGGCCCTGACGGGATTTACCGCGCCAAAAATTCTCTGGGTGCGAAAACATGAACCGCAGGTCTATGAAAAAACTGAACACATCCTCCTGCCGAAGGATTATATCCGCTATTGCATGACTGGCGAATATGCAACCGAAGTGGGTGACGCCTCCGGGACTCTGCTGCTGGATGTAATGAACCGATCGTGGAACCAGTCCATACTCACGAAACTCGATATCAACCGCTCGCTTCTGCCGGACTGCCACGAGTCGCACGTGGTGACAGGCAGACTGCACGCATCAGGTGCGAAAGCGATGGGCCTGAAGGCCGAAACGCCGGTGGTCGGCGGCAGCGGCGACCAGCCGGCCGGGGCCATTGGCAACGGCATAGTCGAGGCGGGACTCGTCTGCGCCACTATCGGGACCTCGGGTGTCGTATTCGCACATAGCGATAAACCCACATTCGATCGCGGCGGACGGGTTCATACCATGTGCTCGGCGGTGGCCGGGAAGTGGTGCACTTTCGGATGCATGCTCTCAGCCGGGGGTTCGCTGCAGTGGCTGCGGAATAACCTGGGCCAGGCCGAGGTGGCGTCCGCGAAGAAAAAGAAAACCGATCCCTATAACCTGCTGGTCGGGCAGGCGGCGAAAGTATCGCCCGGTTGCGAGGGACTGTTCTTCCTGCCCTACCTCACCGGCGAACGATGCCCACACGCCGATCACAACGCCCGCGGCGCCTGGATCGGACTCAGTAGCCGGCACGGCAAACCCGATATGATCCGGGCGGTGATGGAGGGTGTTACCTACGGCATGGCGGATATCCTCCAGATCATGACCGCTATGGATATCCCGATCGAAACCGTTCGCCTCTCGGGCGGCGGAGCACGAAGCAAACTCTGGCGAAGGCTTCAGGCTGATATCTATAACAAGACCGTCGCCACTATCAACGCCGATGAAGGCCCCGCGTACGGCGCGGCGCTGCTCGCAGGGGTGGGCACCGGCGTGTGGCATAGCGCTGCCCAGGCCTGCAACGCTGCTATCAAAGTGACCGAAACGCTCAAGCCGGATACGAAACTGGCGGAATGCTACTCGGCCTCACACAGGCAGTATCAGAAGCTCTATCATGCAATCAAAAGTAATTTCCAGGAAATCGCCCGGCTCCGGTGGGAATGACGCATTGGAAGCCGAGACGCGGGGAAAGAAAATACCGGATTGCGAGTCAATTGCATTTGCAGATCGTGGGATTGAAAAATCTGCGGGAACAAAAACATGCAGGATAAGCTTGAAATCCATTCGGCAGTGAGGAAACGGGAAGATCTCCTTCTCAAGAGGGAACGATCGTACAGATCTGCACGACTGGGCTCTATTTTCCTGATGATTTTCATATTTGTCGGAATTGTGGTGTCTGCTATTGGGGATGAACCGAAAATGTATACACCATGGCTATGGGGTATATGCTGGTTCTTCGCAGCACTTGGTTCTTATGCGCAGGCTCGAATCGATTACGTGAGAACGATACGCTATTATCGTGATCTGATCGAAGGTCGACTGATTTAGACAGCCCTGTCTGGAAGGCATTTCCCATGTCGGAACAATCACAACATACAACCATTGCAGGCACAGACATCCATTACCTTGAAGCAGGCGATGCGTCAGGCCGGTGCGTTATTCTTCTTCACGGCGCGAATTTCACATCGGCGACCTGGGTTGAAACGGGTACGATCAACGCAATGGCGGATGCAGGCCGGCATGTCATTGCACTTGACCTGCCCGGATACGGTAGGTCGGCGCAGTCGGATATGCCCCGGGATCGCTGGTTGCAGCAGGCGATGGATACTCTCGGAATCGAGAAGGCTGCGATCGTGGCGCCGTCCATGAGCGGATCGTTCGCTCTACCGTTCGTCACGGCCAATGCAAGCCGCGTAGACGCCTTCATCCCTGTTGCGCCGGTCGGATTAGCCCACTTCTTGGATAAACTGGCCGGTACGCAATTTCCCATCCTCGCGATCTGGGGCGAACATGACCGTGTCGTGCCCGTATCACACGGAAATATGCTGATCCAGCGTGTCGAACACGCCAGGCTGGTTATTATCCCCAACGCCGGCCACCCCTGTTACCTGAATAATCCCGATTTGTTCAACAAACGGCTGGTCGAATTCGCCTGACAATACCCTGCATCACGCCTCGGAAAGCAAGCTGTCCCGGCGGTATGCCCGGGAGTGATGCGTGATATGTTATTCTCATTGTGATTCGATACCTCTTGGAATTCCACCCGAGGCGGACTTCCACGGGGTCGGCAGTGGAAGAAACGACAGCGGGCAATCATCCCGTGACAGCAATTACATTCACCATCATCCCTGTCCGCTTGTTGTCCCGTCGGTAACTGAAGAATTCCGTTTCGCTCCGGTAAGTGCAGCACTCACAACAGTCGATGCGAGATTCTTTCAAGTTGCACTGATGCAACTGAATTTGAACGGCATATTTCAGATCGATGCATGACTTCCCGCCGCGGGCGACCTTGATCGCGTTCTGCATTCCCGCGTGATGGAACGCACTTGAAACTTCACTGCCGACTTCATAATGCGCCGGCCCGATGGAAGGCCCGATGGCGGCAACAAGCTGATCGGCGGGCACGCCGAATTGCGACTGGAAACATCGTACCGTTTCCGTCACGACACCTGCGACAATTCCCCGCCAACCGGCGTGAACGGCTCCCACTACATCACCCGCAGGCGACGCCAGCAGAACCGGGCAGCAGTCGGCCGTACGGATCGCAAGATACTGATCTGGCTGATCGGTGATCATGGCATCGGCCTCAGGGACCGACCCGGCCTCGCCACACCGGGGTATCCACACGGCACGGCCGTGGACCTGGTATACCTCGGCTCGAACACGGTCAGCCAACCCGACCGACCTTTCAAACCGCCGGAAATTCTCAGCAATATTCCCCTCAGTATCGCCATGCGGATACATAGTCAGACCAAGATTCAGCGATTCATAACAACCTCCGCTGACACCACCTTTTCGCGTCGAAAACGCATGTACCACTCCCGCACCGGATAAGAGCGATGATGTGAAATATGTTACGCCGCTTGCCGTCGCGCGTTCATTCAACAAGAGAAAACTCCGGAAATTTCAGTTCAAGGTTGATGATTATCTTCAGTTGAGTAATCGACTGAAATCCGTCCTACGTCAGGTTCAGTCGCTTCAATTCACGCCACATCTGTATTGCGGCGTTACCGCGGTGGGAAATGGCGTTCTTGTCAGCCGGACTGAGCTGTGCGGTTGTTACCCCGCGATCTGGCAGCATGAACAGCGGGTCGTAGCCGAAACCGTTTTCACCGATACCATGATGCGCCTGATCGGGATCAGTTGCCTCCTGAGGCAGAATGATCCGCCCTTCAACTACACCGCGGACAAGGGCAATCACGTCCACCGGGGGATCATAACGCTTGCGATTGCGGTCCGGATCCTCGGGAATTTCGTGCGTACACAATGCCATCGCACAAACGAACCTGGCAGTACGACGCTCGACAGGCACATCCTCAAGCTGCTCCAGCACCCTGCGATTATTCGCCAGATCGACCTCACGCCGTGCTCCGGCGGCTCCGCTGTAACGGGCCGAAAATACTCCCGGATTACCACCCAGTGCGTCAACTTCCAGACCCGAATCATCCGCCAGGCAGAGCATCTTCGTCCGGCGGGCGTAATATCGGGCTTTCAATATCGCATTGCTCTCGAAGACTGGCTGGTTTTCAACCGGCTCGGGGATATCCCGGCCGAGTTCTTCCAGGGTGATCAGTTGCGGTACAACGGTACGGGCTGTTTCGCAACCCGCCTGCGATGTGAATATCGCTACGATCTCATCCCGTTTATGAGGATTGGAAGTCGCTAATAGAATCCTGCTCATACTTACATGTTCCACCAGGTCAGATCGATTTTCGGGAAAATCACATCGTGAATGTCAGCATCCTGAATCTCGAACTTTTCGACTTCGTTCAGAGCGCCCAGATACGCACTGTCGGCGGCGACCTTCTCGGCAATATCAGCCAGACATTCGAACCTCGCGACATGCTGCATGTAACGTTTGATCCCGTAATCGATCGCCTGGCCGCGTCGGATGACAAACGCCCAGTCGCTCGCCTGCATGAGCAGCAGTTCACGACCCGCCTTCTCGAGCAACTCACGAACCGCAGTGTTCTCACGCCAGGGCAGTTCGCCCGTCAGCCGACCGAATGTCGACTCGGCGCGATACTCGATATCCCACATCCAGTTCACCTGCTCGTTCGCCCAGACCCGGTGATCACCTTCCTCGCCCCAGCTTCCCGACGGCAGCGAAACCACCTTGTCGACGAAACGGTTTTGCAGATACTCCATCGATGTGCATAACGATACCGTCGGATCGATATTCAGACTGAGCATGACATCACGGATGAACCGTACACCTTCAAACCACCAATGGCCGAAAAGCTCGGCGTCGAAGCAGCAGACGACAACCCCGGGCCGGCCTGTTTTATCCAGATGCTGGTGCAGACGGTTCTTCACAAAGCCGCAGAAATGCGAAACATGCTCGTGCATTTTCGGCGGCACATCGTCCGGGTAGTAAAGGTGCTTGTCGCCCAGGTCGACCTTGTTCCCGGTGATCTTCCAGTACCGCAGTCCTCGCTTCGGCCCCCACTTCTTGTGAAACTCGAGATACTCGCCCGCCGCCGGGTAACCAATGGCCCCCGACCAGACCTGCTGGCAGACCTGCGGATCACGTGCCAGTGCGAACGCCCGGGCCAGGCCGGTACCGTCCGAGTTAACACCATGCGCTTCATGGACACTTCGCCAGCCCCGGCTGGGATATTTCTGGCCCTCATCCCAGCCGATCTTCCACCACTGGCCGTTGTTGAAGACCTGCTCGCTGTTCGATCGCTCGATCAGATGATGCTCCACGAAAAAATGGTGAATATTCTCATCGCCGATCAGATGCTCGATACCGATCCGACCTTCACGCCTGCCCCAGCTGATCGGTGGATCCCAACCGCCGCCGGGACGATATGCACACTCGGGCAACCACATCCCGCCCGGCCGGAACCCGAGGTGACGCTCTGAACTGTCAAGACCGGCACGAATCTGCGCACGAATGCATGAGTCCTCCAGCAACAGCGGCATGTACGCATGCGTGGCATTCGACGTCAGCACTTCCACGTAGCCCGCCCGGGCACGATCCGCGAAGGCCTTCGGAATGTTCCGGTCTATGCTGTTGAACTGCTCGAGCAACCCGGCGTAGAACTGCTCCCAGCGATCCGCCAGGTATGCCATGTGACCCTGTCCGATCCGCTCGAATTCCTTGCGGTCGTCACGTGCCCGCTCGACACGATCGTGTATGTAATGCTCGAAACCCTGCTTGAAATGCTCGTGGGCCAGTTGCTCCAGCAACACCGGCGTCAGGCCCATCGTCAGCTTCGGCATGGCATTGAAAAAAATACATTCATCGATCATGGCGATCAGCGGCAGATAAGTCTCGGCCGTCGCTTCGTATAACCAGTCCTCGCCGTGCGGCCAGGTGCCGTGATGAAGGACATAAGGTAAATGACCGTGAAGAACAAGACAAAAATTTCCTAAGTATTGGCTCATACTATGCATCCTACCTGTTTTTCACTCTCTCCGCGAAAGTGAATACCACACCAGCTCATATACAAGATAATCCTTTTGACACATGCCTGCCACGAACACCTCCGGCCCGTTACAATCCTGTTATGACCCGATACGACGAACAACCGCCCGATAACCTGACCCCGTCAGGTACAAGCGAACTGGCAAACAGGCATATCCACTTTGTGGGTATCGGGGGATGCGGAATGTGCGGCCTGGCAAAACTGGTCCGGGCCTGTGGTGCGGTGTGCAGCGGTTCGGACCTGTCACGGACACCAACGGTCGAAAAACTCCTGGATGACGGCTTCAATGTCAGCCTCGAACAGTCCGCCGCGTCAATCCCGACCGAAACCGAATGGCTCGTCTACTCCGCCGCCATCGGGCCGGACCATCCCGAACTGGCTGAAGCCCGGCAACGCGGCCTGACTGTGCTGAAATATGCCCAGATGCTCGGGCAACTCATGATCGGCCGGACGGGTATCGCCGTCGCCGGGACACACGGCAAGTCAACCACGACCTCCATGCTCAGCTTCATTCTGATGAAGTGCGGATTCGATCCTTCCTTCATTGTGGGCGCGCAGTGCGAACAGATCGGCGGCGGATCGCGAAGTGGAAACAGTAATATCATTATTGCCGAAGCGTGTGAATATGACCGGTCGTTCCATCACTTTCATCCCACACACGCTGTTATTCTGAATGTCGAGGCCGACCACCTCGATATCTACCAGTCACTCGATCAGATCATCCACGCCTTCGCCGAGTTCGCCCGACTCGTGCCGATCCATGGCAGTCTGCTGATCAATCATGAAATGAACTGCCGGCTGGATATCACCGCCGGTTTGAACTGCCACGTCCATACCATCGGCTATGCTCTCCAGGCCGACTGGCAGGTCGACGTCCGCAATGGGCTGACCCTTCTGAAGCACCAGGGCGAACCCGTCGCTGAATGGCATAACCCGTTGCCCGGAGAGCATATGGCGTATAACGCCGCCGTCGCCGCCGTGCTTGCCAACCGTATCGGGGCTTCATGGACGGATATCGCCGCTTTCCTCCCCCAATTCAAAGGACTCGATCGACGGATGCAGAATCTCGGTGACCGGGAAGTGCCGGGCGGCCGGGTCACCATCGTCGATGACTATGGCCATCATCCCACGGAAATCGATACCACACTGCGAGCCCTGCGACGTTACTATCGCCCCAAACGGCTGATCTGTGTGTTTCAGCCGCACCAACACAGCCGTACACGTTTTCTCATGCAGCAATTTGCAGCCAGCTTCAGTGCGGCCGATATGGTGATCGTACCTGATATCTACTTCGTCCGTGACAGCGAACACGAACGGCAGGCCGTCACCGCCACCGATCTGGTGGCCCGGCTCCTGCAGAAACAGGTTAACGCCGTTCATCTGGACCCGTTCGATACGATTGTCAGGCACCTCAAGCAGATCACCCGGGCCGGTGATCTGGTTGTTACCATGGGCGCCGGCGATATCTGGAAGGTGGCAAAGTCATTTCAGAAGCTTTGAACCGCTTTGCCCCGGACTTACACCAATCGGTGACGACGGATGGCGACAATACCGAACAGCAGCATACCGCCCAGCGCCGCCAGAGGCGCCGGTACATCCGCCGTGGAATTTGCCTGAATCTGGATCATGATGTCATCATAATCCGGCTCACTCGGCCAGCGATTGATCGACTCGAGTGCGCTCAGATCCTCCCATGCCAGAAGCCAGGTTTTCAATCCCTCGTAATCGTCACCAGGACCGAAACTGCCGTCCGGCAGTGCTTCAGCATAAGTCACCTCGAAGGTGATCATATGATCGAAAAGATATTCCGGATCACCCGGCTGCTTCTCCGGGTGTGTATCATTGGCGATTGACGGATTCGACCACCAACTGTACTGATCATCGCCATACTCCGCTTCGTCGACATCGATACGCCATGCGAACTGATCCGCAAGCGTGAGCGTTCCGGTGCTTTTACCTTCCTGGGTATCCGCGATCAGGGTATAGTCCTGGCGGTTTCCATATTGATCGAACGTTGAATATCCGAAATCATGGGCGTAATTGGCCGCCTTGACGGTCACGATGGTTTCAATGACGCCCCCCGACCATATATCATCATCCGTTGAAGGCTGGCCGGTGTTGACGTCCAGCAGGCTGTTGACGCCGTCATCATCCATCACACGCTGGAAGTATAACTCCCCATTGGTAAATCCAAGCACTGAATCATTTTCGACAATCCAGTTGTATGAATTACCACCATAGACATTCTGCAACTCACCGGCGATGTTCTGAACCGCTATCCCGTTGAGATAGGTATAATCGCGCTCCGCCGATGCAACAGAAGATACGACCATCAATGTCAGAGTAGCAATTACATGCATGCTTCTTGCCATTTTTCATTGTCCCTGCGATGGGTTTAAAACCCTCGCCTTCAGGCGAATCCTTTAG
>CAYRND010000099.1:0-14999 GCA_964425365.1 uncultured Phycisphaeraceae bacterium | reverse complement strand
CCGGCTCAAAATCTTCGCCCTGCATGAATCTACCTACGCTTTAGTCGGATGAACCCTAAATTACTTAACTAAATGCCTTTAGTTGGCGGCTTGTCTTTGCGGCTGATATGCCATCGAACCTGGGGAGCAATCTGTTTCAGACGGTCACGATAATGGGCGAGATAGGGGCGTTCGGTTTGTGTATGGCCCGCCAGAAGAACAGCAACGCCTGATTCCACCGCATCGAGCACCGCATGGTGACGCATTTCACCTGTGATGAATGCATCGATCGGCCCCGCCTTTTCCAGCAGCGAGCCTCCAGCACCGGCACACAACGCCACGCGGCGGACAGGTTTGCTTTTTCGTGGCTTACCGACTTCGATTCTGTCCAGTCCAAGGTGTGACTTCACTCGCCTGATCAGCGTGGTAAGCGAGACTGGTTGATCCAGCGTAACAAGGCGGCCCTGCCCCGCGTTCAATTGCCTGACTGGCGGTTCGACAAGCGGATAAATATCAAAAGCAGGTTTTTCATAAGAGTGTACCGCTCGCAACGCTGCGATCACCTCGGGCAGTTGCCGGTAATCCGTCACCATCTCAATCCGAACTTCCTCCACTTTTTCAAGTTTCATCGCCCGACCGACCGTCGGTGAGGTCGAGCGGTCGCCTTTGAAGGTTCCCCAGCCGCAAAGGTTATAGGAACATTCAGAATAATGTCCGATCTGTCCCGCACCGGCAACAGCCAGTGCCTTTCTGATACGATCGACCTCATCGGCAGGCGAAAAAGTAACCATTTTGCACTGGCGGATATCTGTATCAATAGATGCTCCCGCAGCAGTGACAGGCTGAACCCTACCTGGCCCCAGGCATTCGGCCAACCAGTCATTCACCCCGCCGGGAGCCGCATCCAATGCCGTATGCGGGCTGTAAACAGCCAACTTCAACTCCGCAGCCTTCAAAATGATCCGTGATTTAGACGTCCTGTCAGTAAGCGACTTGATCGGGTTGAACAGGGGTGGATGATATGAAATGATCAAATCGACCTTTTTACTCTTCGCCTCTTCCAGCACGGCTTCCGTCAAATCGATACAAAGTAAGGCGATTCGCACAGACCGGCTGTCCGATCCGATATGCAGGCCGACATGATCCCATGATTCCGCAAAATGCTCCGGGGCAAGCTCGTTCAGCAGTTCAATCAGTCCTGATAGTCTCATCATGCCCGGCAGGATACACGATAAAGCGTGATTGTGCAGTATCATCAGCGTCTTAACCGATATTTACCTTACGGGTACTTTTTGTATTTGGACTGGAAAGTGGTAAGGACATGAACGACACCAATATCGAAACCGGCAGTGTGATACTGAACGGATTACCTGGTAATGCCATGACCAGCCAGGAGCAACTCGAGGCGCTCCGGCGCATTCAGGCGCAGGCCGAACAGCGTGTCAAACTGGGGGTACAGTTGTTCAAGGCTGCTGAAGCAAAGCTGAGTGAACAGAATGATGTGCTGGAACAGATGAAGAAAGAGCAGTCGGGATTGCGAGAACAGATCAACGAGGACTTCACACGGAGTCTGCATGCCTACGATCAGTGGGTCGGCCAGATCGATGAAAACTTCACGCATGCCATCCGTAATCTGGAAAAACGCATGGATGCAATGGAATCGGAATGGGCGAAATCCAGCGCAACAATCAATATGATGGTCAAGCGATCCGAAGAGATGCTGTCGCAAAGCCGGAAACTGCTGACAACGAAGTTGGAGAAGGCGCTGGCATCATTCACAGACCGGCAGGCATCACAAACACCCGTCACGAAATCATCCGATATAACAAACGGCAAGAAGTCATCTGAAGAAGCGAAGTTGACAGATGAAACAGCGACAGTTCCTCCCTCGCCGCTATCAACCTCATCCCAACTTCCCGAAACCGAAGCCGAATCACCAACTCCCGTTGATGCGATGCAGATCGACCTGAGCCGGCCACATGAAACAGAAACCAGGCCGGATGACAATCCAAATCAGCATGATACGCCATCAAACACGGTTCCATCACCCGACCGACACCCACCGGCAACCCAGATCAAAGTGAATCCCCATGCCTTGCGTCTGGCCGGCCATCAGGCTGACCAGTCCACCGAAAAAATCTTCTCGACCGCGATTGAAAGGCTTCGACAGGCGAAGCGAAACGCCGGGATCGGGCCGGACAAAAACAGGCAGTCAAAGGCTGGATGATTGCCGTTTATCGTTCATTATTCGCTGTTATCACCACCGCCCCGGTATGATCGCCGGATGGTCCGGTTCATTCCGATGAAACGGAAAACCCCGATAAGAATCACAATAAAACCAATCGACAGCATCACAATGCCCGGCACAAAATAGATTGCCTTGTGGCTGAGCAGCTCAAGCATGGTTCCACCGGTCAAGAGCAAAGCGAGTCCCGTGCGAATATAAGCAAGCAATGTACGTTCATTGGCCAGAACGGTGCGATCGACTGCAAGGTAATCACGCAGGATCATGATGCCATGTCTCCTTCAAACACTTCCAATGCCTGCTTGATGGTAAAAGCATTTTCATAGAGCGATTTGCCGATGATCGCGCCTTGAATGGGCAGTTGTCTGAGTTTACGCAGATCATCCAGGCTGCCGACCCCGCCCGATGCGACGATCGGGGTATGGGTCACTCCGGCCAACTCGAGTATCGCTTTGTAATTCGGGCCGGTCATCATACCGTCGGTGGCGATATCCGTATAAATGATCGCCGAAAGCGGCCAGTCACTGACCTTTGCAGCGATCTCCACGGCTTGTACCGAAGTAGTCTGTTCCCAGCCGGAAACGGCGAGCATGCCGTCACGGGCATCCAGGCCGAGCACCAGTCTGCCGCGGTACGTGGGATTGCCCATCAACGCTTCAAACCATTCCCAGTTCCGCAATGCCGCCGTACCGATGATGACGCGTTGGACACCGGCTTTCAGCAGTTCGTTAATCGTGCCTTCCGACCTCACGCCGCCGCCGACTTCCACTTGAAGGCGCGTTCCCTGGCAGATCTCCTCGATGACGTCCAGATGAGCTATCCGTCCGGTTCGGGCGCCGTCCAGATCGACAAGATGAAGCCATGTCGCACCGGCATCGGCAAACATCTTCGCCTGTGAAAGCGGATCGTCACCATAGGTTGTCTGCCTGCTGTAATCGCCTTGAACCAATCTGACAACCCTGCCGCCGCGTAGATCAATTGCTGGGAACAGGTACATAATCGGTTTTCAACTCACTTGCTGGGTTTGTGTTGCCTTGATCAGCGACGGCTGGTCGCTTTCCTTCTGCCATAGGTCATGAACCAGGAACTGCTCGTCCGGTTCGGTATGATCGACACGGTAATGCGTGCCCCGACTCTCACATCGCCATTTCGCAGCGCCTGTAATCAAAGCGCCTACGAGCAACATATTCTGGACCTCCCACCCGAGTCGATCGTCAAAAATCTTGTCCAGTGTATAACGCGCCCAGAACTCGAACATCTCCATGACTTCCTGCAATCGCTCACCATCGCGCTGAATGCCGGCGTGGCGCCACATAACACTTCTCAGGCTGGAGCGAACATCCGGCAGATCGAGTTCTGAACGGTCGGAGGGCCTGATATCGGAGATAATTCTTATCGGCGCCCTGCCGTTGCCTTCCACGATCATTTCCCGGCATGTGCGACCTGCGATCTCGCCGAATACCAGGCCTTCCAGAAGGCTGTTGCTGGCAAGCCGATTCGCGCCGTGCAGCCCGGTACAGGCTGACTCACCGCATGCGTACAGCCCGATGATATTCGTCCGGGCCATGGCATCGGTATGAATGCCGCCAATCATGTAATGGGCTGAAGGATGCACCGGAATGGTGTCTCGGCTGGGATCGATATCGAATTTCTTCAGCAGTTCGTGTATGCCGGGGAACCGTTCAATGAATCCGCTTTCGCCCATGTGCCTTGCATCGAGATAGACATGGGTATGGCCGGTTTTGTACATCTGCTGCATGATCGACCTTGTGACGATATCACGTGGCGCCAGTTCACCGCGCTGGTCGTAATCGAACATGAACCGGTGCCCGTTACGATCAACGAGTTTCGATCCTTCTCCGCGAAGTGCCTCGGTGATCAGTGATCGGCTTGATCCTGCGACATAAAGTGTGGTGGGATGGAACTGCATGAAGGCCATATCCGCCAGTTGTGCACCGGCTCGATACGCCATGGCCAGTCCGTCGCCCGTGGCCACACTGGGATTGGTCGATTCGCGGAAGACCTGACCGCAGCCGCCGGTGGCCATGATCGTCACCGCCGCCCAGATGACCTGCAGGCCGTAGCGAGGATGATGCGTTATGGCGCCGACACATTGTGTGGGTTGACCTGCGCGAGTAATCAGGTCGAGGACGAAACAGTTTTCAAAAAGCCTGATCCGTTCATTGCCGCGAACACGTCTTTCCAGCGTGAGCTCAAGTGCCCTGCCGGTGGCATCGCCATCGGTATGGACGATCCGGTTGCGCCCGTGCCCACCTTCCCGTCCCATGGCAAGATCAGCCGGCTCGTTGTCATCGCCATCGCCGCCCGTGCAACGATCGAACCGCATGCCCCATTCGATCAGTTCCCTTATCCTTTCGGGACCGCTTTCGACAACCAGCCTGGTAATCGCTTCATCACTCAGACCTGCACCGGCGACAAGCGTATCCTGCACATGTTCTTCAAATGAATCGCTTTCATCGAGTACCACGGCTATACCGCCCTGCGCCCAGAAAGTATTCGTATCCTTGATCTCACCCTTGGTCGCGACTATCACCTCGCTGTGTTCGGATGCCGCAATAGCGGCACTCAGACCGGCCACACCGCCGCCGATGACCAGTACATCCGTGAAAATCTGCGGCAACAGTGTAGCTCGAAACGGAATCAAATAGCGGCGGTCATGAATCATCATCGAAAGCACGTTGAAGTCAGACTCCTGTCAATCGCATCGAATGGAATAATCAGATAGTAGATCTATTACCATTTCATCTTCCCCCGCTCCGACCAGTTCGATGCTGAATGATTATTGTAACATACCTGAATGGGAAAAGCTGATCCACGGCAGCGGGAATCCCGTCTGTTTGAGCATTTCCTGGACCTCGCCGGGGGGATGGTATGAAATCCGGCCCTGGACGGTATATATCCGTCCCGTGATATCCTGCTCACCCGCAGCCAGGGCTGCAGGCAGGACTAAACGCTGGGTATTCTCAGGCGGCAGAGAAACCGCGGGAATATCATCAAACCTGAAACTGCCCAGCCCATCTACATTGAAGCTGTAATACACATTGGGCATGGGCAGCGATTCGTCGTTCGGATTGTAGATCAGAAGCGTTATTTCCACACGCACGCCGTCTGTTGTGCGTTCGGTTACGGCGACATCGATGCTGTCAATACGCGGGTTCTGAACATCAGGCAATCTCGGCGGCCTCAGCGAACAACCTGCGACCAGTATCACGATCAAGCTGAAAAGGAATGCTCTTTGCATGAACATGTCACTCCATATTCTATTACGTCGGTGATCTTCTCACGGATGGTTCTATCGCATCTTCTTCAAGCAGGCCGCGGACTTTCGGCATCATGGCAACAGCCTCGATAATCATCCAGCACTCCATGACGGTGGTTGCCGTGGCTATGAAGATGAGCGGCCAATTGGGATTTTCATCGCCAAGCCATTCAGGAATGTGAATCAACATGGCCCACGCCGGCATGATCAGCATGAAAATAAGCGGCAGTACAAGGAACCAGATCGGTTTGTTTCGGCGGATCAGGTAAAACGTAATGACCAGAAACGCCAGGCCACCGAGCAACTGGTTGGTTGCGCCGAACATCGGCCATAAAATCAGCCCGCCCGTTCCCGCCGTCTGCATCGTCCAGTCAAGCCCCGGTTTCGGCAGTGCCGCCAGAAGTCCGGCGATGGCAATTGCCAGTAATGTTGATCCATGTTTGTTTCGCAAGACATGAAAAATGATCACCAGTGGGTGTGAACCGCTTCGAGTGGTGATTGGCTCTCGATGATTTGATCCGGCGTTGAAAAATGTAGATGCCAACTCCTGGATAACGTAACGTTGTAAACGGCAGGCGGTATCAAGTGTCGTACCGGCAAACGATGCGACCAATACACCCATGATGGCGATGCTGACACCTTCAGGCATATGCATAGCCTTGAGATAATTAGCGGAACCGTCGACGAACGCGCTGATTTTCGTGCCGAGTCCCTCAGCAGCAGTCCATGAAACATACCTTGCCGCGAATGCCGGTTCGCCGGTCAGCAGTCCGCCATCGGCTGTTTTGATGCCCAGCCCGATACCCGCAACGCAGGAGAGGATCACCAGTGTCGCCAGGAAACCCTCCATCAACATCCCTCCGTACCCGACGAATCTCGCGTCAGGCTCGCTGTTCAATTGCTTGCTGCTCGTACCACTGCTGACCAGGCAATGGAAACCACTGACAGCGCCACAGGCTATGGTGATGAACAGAAACGGAAACATCGCCGGGGCGCCGGGGGGATGCCAGTTCACCACGGGCGCTACAATTTGCAAAGTCGCTCTTGAACCGTCCGGGGAAACGGGCGCACCGCCGATCCATGCCGCGACGGCCAGACCGGTACAAACCAGCAGCAAGGCGGTTATCAGTTGCAGCGAATTGATGTAGTCACGAGGCTGGAGCAGCGTCCAGACCGGCAACACCGACGCGATATACGAATAGACAAGTAGAATAATGACCCATGTGATCGTGTGCCATCCTGCCATGAGCTCATTCAATGCGCCAAGCACTCCTTCGTTTCCAAAAATCACGGTCAGGTACATGATTGCCAGCGCCAACAGGGAGGGCAGGAAGATATTCACACCCTTCTTGTGCAACCACAGGCCGATCACCACTGCGATCGGTATCTGGATCATACAGGGGAAAATCGACGCGGGGTATTGTCTGAATACGGCCGCGATCACCAGTCCGAAAATTGCCAGAACGATTGTCAGAGAAAGAAACAGTACAAAGAGAAAGAGTAATCTCACCCGTCGGTTGAGTACGCGGCCGGCGATCTCACCCACCGTCTGCCCGTTGTTGCGAAGGCTGACGACGAGTGAACCGAAATCATGAACGGCACCGATGAAAATACTGCCCAGCAACACCCACAGCAGTGCAGGCAGCCAACCCCACATGACCGCGATCGCCGGCCCCACGATCGGACCGGTACCGGCAATGGAAGTAAAATGGTGGCCGAAGACAACCGGTTTGGCTGTGGGAACGTAATCCTTGTCGTCACGCAGGCGGTGCGAGGGGCAGACCAGGTCGACCGAAAGATTGAATATCTTTTTCCCAAGCCACCGGCCGTAAGTGTAGTACGCAACGAGATACGCCAGCCCGACACCAACCGCAATGAGAAGCGTATTCATACCTGTATTCCACAGCCTCAATAAAGGTCACATCTATATGAAATTATAGCGTTTTTGCGTCTGTTGTGAAAAATAGCGGCTACCTGTGATCCAGCGGACCGGATCAGCCCATCAGCTCGATCAGCCTGAGCCGCATCTCTTCGACCTGATCATGCAGGTATTCCAGTGCCCGGGTCTGTTCCATCGCCGTCAGATCCGCCGCAGGAATCGGCGTGCCGTACATGACGCCGATTCGACCGGTCAGTTTCGGCCATTTGCGAGATCGCGGCCAGACCTCACAGGCGCCCTGGATGGCCACTGGCAGAACAATGGCCCCGGACCGTTTGATCAAGAGCATGGTACCCGGAGCAAACGGTTGAGTGGTGCCGTCATGTGTGCGAGTGCCTTCGGGGTAAATAAGCAGTGCGTTCTGCCGCTCGAGTGCCCGAAGGCATTTTCGCATGGCTGCCACATCTGATTCACCCCGTTCAACCGGAATGGCATTCAGTGTTCTTATCAGACCACCGAAAAACCAGTTCCGGAACAGGCCGGATCTTGCCATGGCGAAAAACCGGCGGCGGCGACACCCCAAACCGATAATGATCGGATCCAGAAACGACTGATGGTTGCTCACCAGCAAAACTGCACCGCTATCGGGAATATGCCGCCAGTCCCATGCCCGGAACCGGTATGCCGATCGAAACCAGACATAAAGAAGTGCACGCAGTGACCACCAGACAACTTTGCGCCGGAGTTGTTCCAATTGGCTCATATCAGACGTGGGCATAGTCATGAAGCCGCCCCCACCGCCTGACGGACCTTCGATTCCAGCAGGTCGACTACTTCATCCCGTGTCAGGTCGGATGTATCAATACGCTCGGCATCAGGCGGACAGATGAGCGGACTGTCGTTCCGGGTGGAATCCTTGTAATCACGTTGAAGGATGGCACGATGGATCGCATTGACATCCGCATGTTTGCCCGATTCCTGAAGTTCCCTGGCACGGCGCTCGGCCCGGATCATGGGTCTGGCATCGAGATAGAACTTGACGTCGGCGTTCGGGAAGACCACCGAGCCCTGGTCTCTGCCCTCGGTGACCAGACGGGGGTGCTCGTGTCCGATCTGTCGCTGGGCCTCGACGAGTACCTGCCGGACAGCCCCCATAGCCGCCACATCGCTGACCAGGCCGGTGACATCGTTATCACGGATGCGGCTGGTCAGGTCGAGATTACCTACCATCAGTCCAGGCGGATCGGTGCTCCAATCGAACCGGATCGGCTGATGACGAGCCAGTTCGATCACCGCGTAACTCTCGTTGACAATATCGATACCGCGGAGAATGGCACAGGCGGTAATGCCCCGGTACATGGCGCCGGTATCCAGAAACTGAACACCGAGCCTGGCGGCTAATATCCTGGCCACAGACGACTTGCCTGAGCCGGCCGGGCCGTCAATCGTAACAATCAGACTTTCCATGGCCGGTGAGTGTAGCGGCTGGAGGCACCGGGATGCAAAGCGCTCTGATTCAGTTGATCTGCATCGAGGTGTCAGGAAGCGGCTGATCTGATTGTTTCATCAGGTGATACCAGTGGTTTACATATTGCGGCTTGAGCAGCAGGTAATACAGCCTGCCGACCGCCTGCTGCCTGCCGGCGAGGTACTCGGCGGTCGAACCGATCCCGTAATAAATATCAGCCCGACCGGCCGCGCGAATGGCACCGCCGGTATCCTGATCCAGCATAAGACGGTGGAAGGGCTCGACCCGTGCCGAATCCATGGCCGGGGCCGTGGTCTGGACCCAGACCACGCAACCGCGGGGAAAGACGCTTTTATCCGTGGCCAGTGTCCTGCCGGGGGTTACCTGAAATCCTAGCGAACCGGCGGGCCATTGTTCATCCGTATATTCTGTGAAGAACACAAAGCGGTTATTTCTACGAGCGTAGCGGTTCAATTCGCCGGGATGGTTCTTGAAATAGTTTCGGATCGCAGCCAGGTTCAACCGGTTCGCATCCAGTTTGCCGGCCTGGATGAGCATTTGACCAAGGCTGGTATATTCACGTCCGTTGCTGCCGGCGTAACCGATGTACATGATGCCCCCTGTATTCAACGTCAGCTTGGCCGAGCCGTTGACGTGGATCAGGTAAGCATCCAATTGATCCTTAAGCCAGACCAGTTCGTAACCGCTCAGTAGATTACCGTCCGTAATTTCGGCCCGTGTGGGATAGAGCGCCAGGCCGCCGCCAGGTCGACGCTGGCCAAGAACCTTGCCGGTGATGGGATCACTTACCAGGTCAGGCGGCTTGCGGTACAGGGGAAAACGATATTCAGACGTTTGAACCGGAGACGCCTGGTAGACGGGTGTAAAATAACCTGTGTAAAACACTTCGCCGCTACCGTTCCACCCGACGGATTCCCAGACGTCGAACTGCTGATCAATCAGAGAAACTGCCGTCTGTGGCTGACGTCGGTCGAGCCGGCTTACGGCAAACAGCGATGCCCATGCCTGGGCGTGGCTGATGGTACCCATCGGGTAAAACTGGACTGACGAGGGTTTGGCGAACCAGTCGAGGCTCAACAGGAGCGCGCTGCGGAAATCCTCGTCACCCAGTTGATCCACTATCATGCGGACATCAGGTCTGCGGCTTGGATCAATGATCTTTCGAAGTCCCGTACGGCCGTGGGGAAGCGGCCTGGCGTATTCGTTGTCAATCCCGGCCTGCTCCGCTGTCCGGCAACCGGTAAGACCCGTTAACGCCATCATAACCAGCAACCATGCCCGCCGTCGTTGAAAGTGCTTCATAGTCATTATCGCCATTCAAGTACGTGGATATTCCTGTACATCAACCCGGCAACACGCGTTTATGCCAATGAATCATAATCACCAGACCTGCGGTTTGACAACCACCGTGATGCTGTACGTTGATATCGGGCGCTGCAGGTTGGTCAGCCGGCCTGACGCATGTCGTATGACCTGCGCTGGGCCGGATCAGAGAGGATTTTATAGGCGTCCTGTATGACAGCGAATTTTTCGACGGCTTCCGCTTCGTGACTGACGTCAGGATGGTGTTCCTTCGAAAGCTGCCGGTAGGCGGCCTTGATGTCTTCATCAGTACAATTGGGCTGCACGCCGAGCACCTGGTAGTAATCGGGCAATTCCACGGCCGCGGTAATGCGGGTCTGCGGCCGGCGACCGGCGACCGTCTGTTCCGCGCCACCGATGAACCCGAACCGAGCCAGTGAATCAAGTGCCTTCGTCATTTCTTCCGAGACGCCGATGAACTGCATACCGATTTCATGCTGTTTGAGCCCACGCCGCTTGTGCCAGACCGCCTCGACGGTGACGACGATCCCACCACCGACGAAGCTCAGCTTGATATTCGCCGATCGCCCCAGCCGCAGCGGCGGCTTGCCTTCGCATTGGATACGCATACCGCCGGCCGAGATGTCTTTGACCTCGCCGAGTTCACACATCACGACATGCGACTCGTACCGCCGATGCTTCCGGCGACATCGTTCCCTGTCGTACGCTTTTTTCGATTTAAAAAAGGGCATCACGCTGTGAAAATCGGCAATCTGGCGGTCTGACTTGACAGACAAACTATTATTAATTCGGTATTATCGGACAAGCTGCGAGTCGGTGGCTGATTTGAACGAAACGAAAGAACTGGATTGTTAATAAAACAGGGACATCCGCACGGATGTCCCTGTCATTTTGACAATATTTTCGGCAGGTGATAATGAACCTGCCTCGACCCTTCTTATTTGAATGTCGCCTGGGCCGCCGCCAGTCGAGCGATCGGAACACGGAACGGCGAGCAACTGACATAGTCAAGCCCGACACGGTGACAGAAGTAGATGGACTCCGGATCTCCACCGTGTTCGCCGCAGATGCCGCATTTCAAACCTTTCTTCGCTGCACGTCCCTTACTGACGCCCATATCAACCAGTTGGCCCACACCGCTGGTATCAAGTGACTGGAACGGGTCCCTGTCGAGAATTTCCTTCGACAGATAATCCGGCAGGAATGTATTGACGTCATCGCGGCTGTAGCCGAACGTCATCTGGGTCAGATCGTTGGTGCCGAAACTGAAGAAATCAGCATACTGGCCCACTTCATCCGCCGTCAGCGCGGCACGTGGAATTTCAATCATTGTGCCGATGGGAATATCCATTTTCCCTTTGACCTTATTGGATTTCTTCACACTGGCGATGGTCTGCTCGGCCAGTTCCCGCAGCATGCCCAGTTCTTTGTCTTTACCGACCAGCGGGATCATGATTTCAGGTTTGGCCGCGATCTTCTTCTTTTTACATTCAATCGCAGCCTGAACAATGGCCGTCACCTGCATTTCAAGAATTTCCGGATACGTAACGCTCAACCGACAACCGCGGTGACCGAGCATGGGATTGGCTTCATGGAGTTGGGCGACACGTGCTTTGACCGTTTCCACGTTCACGCCCAGCGAATTGGCCATTTCCTTCTGGGATTTATCATCATGCGGCAGGAATTCATGAAGCGGTGGATCAAGCAACCTGACGGTGACAGGCAGCCCCTTCATCGCAGTGAAAATTCCCACAAAGTCCGCCCTCTGATAAGGCAGTAGCTTATGCAGGGCTTTCTGGCGATCTTCCTTGTTCGTCGCCAGGATCATTTCACGCATCGCCTTGATACGATCGCCCTCGAAGAACATGTGTTCGGTGCGGCACAGCCCGATACCCTCGGCGCCGAAATCACGCGCCCGCTGGGAATCGGCAGGGGTATCGGCGTTGGTTCTGACTTTCAGCGTGCGATACTTGTCAGCCCATTTCATGACCTTGGCGAAATCGCCGGACAACTTGGGCTGCATGGTCGCGATCTGGCCGGCAAAAACTTCACCCGTAGCGCCATCAATGGAAAATATGTCATTATGAGTATAAACCTCACCGTGAATGGTCACCTTTCGACCCTTTTCATCAATCTGGATATCACCGGCACCGGCGACGCAACACCGGCCCCAACCACGCGCGACTACCGCTGCATGCGAGGTCATTCCGCCGGTACTCGTCAGAATCCCGGACGCGGAGTGCATACCGTCGATGTCCTCCGGACTGGTTTCCTTTCTGACCAACAGGACTTTCTCTCCGTCTTTTGTACGCTCAACCGCCTCTTCGGCCGTAAAGGCAAGCTTGCCGTATGCCGCACCCGGTGACGCGGGCAATCCGATGGCTAGAAGTTTCGCCTGCTTCTTCGCGCCGGTATCAAAACTGGGCAACAGCAGTTGCGTCAGGGCATTGGGGGGGATCCGCAAGACCGCGGTCTTTTGAGTGATCAGGGTTTCCTTCACCATGTCACATGCGATTTTCACGGCCGCAGCGCCTGTGCGCTTGCCGGTCCGTGTCTGGAGCATGTACAGATGCTTGTTTTCAATAGTGAACTCGATGTCCTGCATGTCACGGTAGTGCCGTTCCAGTTTCTTCTTGATATCCAGCAACTGCTTGTAGACGTTCGCATTCCATTTCGGCATCTGGTCGCATGGCAATGGCGTACGAATACCGGCGACAACGTCTTCACCCTGGGCATTGATCAGAAATTCGCCGTAGAACTTGTTCTCACCCGTCGACGGATTTCGCGTAAAGGCCACACCTGTACCGCTGTCATCTCCCATATTGCCGTAGACCATTGTCTGGACATTCACCGCAGTTCCCAGCAGGCCGGTGATGCCTTCCACCTGCCTGTACCGAACCGCGCGATTCGCCATCCAGCTTCTGAACACGGCTTCGATAGCCAGTTCCAGTTGCTTGAGCGGATCCTGCGGAAAGGGTTTACCAACATGCTTGGAATAAACTTTCTTGTACGCTTCACACAATTCCTTCATTCCCTCGGTCGGAACGTCAGTATCGATCTTGACACCGTATTTTGACTTGATCTTGTCGAACGCCGCCTCGAAATGCTCATGGTCCACGCTCATCACCACATCACCGTACATGTTGATCAGCCGTCGGTAAGCGTCAAAAGCAAACCGCTCATTGCCGGTAGCGTCCGCGATACCCTTGACCGACACATCGTTCAGGCCGAGGTTGAGAATAGTGTTCATCATTCCGGGCATGGAAATCGCCGCACCGGACCGGACGGACATCAGCAGGGGATTGCGGTTATCACCAAACTTCTTACCGAGTTCCTTCTCGAGCATGGTGATTGACTTTTTGACCTCACTCATCAGACCCTGCGGCAGCTTACGTCCGCTTTTGTAGTACTGGTCACAGACTTTTGTCGTAATGGTGAACCCCGGCGGTACCGGCAGGCCGATACTCGTCATCTCGGCCAGATTCGCGCCTTTTCCGCCGAGCAGTTCCTTCTGTTTGCCGTCACCGTCGGTCTTAGTCTGACCGAAGTAATAACACATTTTCCCGGCTTTCCTGCCGCCGCTCTTTTTCTTGCTGACTTTTGCTTTGGTGGATTTACTTGTTTTCTTGGCCATCGTTCTGATTCCTTCGCATGAAAAGTAATTTAACCGCTATCCAATCTGCTGCCGCCTGTTACCTGAAGCGGGGCAGCCTGGAATATCCATTCTGCTATTGCCACCCGGTCGTTGCTCGAATTCGGCCTGTTTTCCTGATCGCTGTGCCTGAATCGTTGCCGTCTCTTGTTTACCGGCAGACACCTGCTCAGCCAATTAGAACTGGAATTCTAATAGCTGACGGCCGACCGTCAATATGCCGCCCGTTCTCAAAACCTGATCGGCTCTGAAAATATGATCCCGACAGGCGAAATCTTACATCAAGTTCCCATTATTAAGTTATGCCCCACAACTGTCCAATGGACAGAATGGTTGTCAACATGTACAACCGCCTCGCGCCTTGAATCAAAGTCTCCGGTGAGTATCCGACCGACAGGCTGAGTACGCTTATTTAAGGCCTCATTCACAGACGGGGATAGACAGCAATTGCCTGACCACGGTATGCCGCCATGAACTCTTCACGTGTCATGGATATACGCCCTACCGCGGGATCAGCCAACAGTACGCCGTCATCTCGGACTTCAAGCAGCGTCACCATGTGTAATCGTGAAGTTTCCAACTGCAGGGGCGTTATGACAGGCATCGCCAGTGCCAGAAGCTGTTCATAGTCCGGCTCAATCAACTCAGCCTGATATTCGGTCTTTTCAAGCTTTTTCTGAAGTCCCGCCAGTGCACGGATCGTTGTCGAACCCGTATATGGACGGGTAAAGGTCAGCCTGGCCATCTCCGCTTCGGAACTGGATATCCCAAGTATGTTCAATGCCGTCGCGCAGGATGCCGGGACACAGGAATAATCCTGGCTCTGCATAACTACCGTTCCCTGAGCCGTGCCCGTAAAACCGACCCGCGGCGTATGCTGGACCAGCCACCAGCCGTTCTGAATGAAAAAGAGCATGCCGAATACACTCGCCCAGAGAACCATCCGTCTCTGTCTGGTTATCCGACAGCGTGACCACGCCGTACCGATAATCAACATGAAGATCGGCACACTCGCGATACCTTCAATATGACTGAGAATAGTCAGTGGAATTGCATGAACGGCGACGGTCGGGTTCTTGATCAGCCATGTCCAATATAAAAGCAGGATAACCCCGATTGTGATCGCCAGCCGACCCCGAAAATCCGGCCCCC
>CAYRND010000098.1:0-15040 GCA_964425365.1 uncultured Phycisphaeraceae bacterium | reverse complement strand
TTGAGGCCCTTTCTATGCGCTGAAATGAAAAGATGATGAAATATCCGGGCTAGGTTAGCACTGAACTCTACTCACTGGAATTTTGATCATTACTGATGCATTATAACTTGGCCTTACAAATCCAGCCACGGAAAAATGGGAATAACAGTGGTCTTGATTGCGGAATAGATCTTTCTGACCAGCAAAAGATAGCCCCTGACAGGTGGGGGTGATTCCGATCAGGGGCGGGGCAATCTACACAACCTTTTCGTGCATTGTACCATCCCGGGCAGGTCCTCGAAATGGCAGGCTAGCCTGTGACCAACTGGCTACACAACTACTCGTCGCGGGTACTTGACATGGGCTTTCTACATGTCAATCGCCACACGAATTCGTGCGATTGGCCACTATAAGCCAGCCGCGATACCGTTATTCCCCTAGTTGTCGTGCCCTGCCCTTGTGGCCAATTTTGTGGCCAACCACTTCAAACTAAATAGTCTGAATTGCTGCGAGTTTTTGTCAATACTGAATGGGCGTTACAGGACTCGAACCTGTGACTTCATCCTTGTAAGGGATGCGCTCTAGCCAACTGAGCTAAACGCCCGCATGTCATGGTTCTGGCCGGGGTGTTTACCCGCCAGTAGAACCGCTGAGTCGTTCTATTATAACCGGATCAGATCAAACGCCCCAATCCGGCCCGCGGTCATTTACCCTGCGGACAGATTCTCATGCACACCACGTTGCATACCCGGACGCGTCCGCCAGCCGTGCTTTTCAGGGTCGCGGGTAGGGCTTGGGGTGCAGGTACTGAACGCCTTTGTGTTGGAGTAGGATACCCGGCGTTCTGGTTCACTGGTTCATTGGTTCACTGGTTCACTGCCCCCTTCTTCACCGCTTGTTTCATAGTTCATCGTCTTTCGTTTTCCGTTCATACCAACACACGGTAAACGCGTAATCATTGCGGTTGTCTGCTTCATGCGGCCAGCGGTCCATGATGTCCCAGTGTTCGGGGTCGAACTGCGGGAAAAACGTGTCGCCGCCCTCGATAATCGCCTGGACATGACTGAGGTACATGCGATCCGCCATGGGCATTGCCTGTTCGTAGATCGCCTGTCCGCCGCAGATGAAAACCTCGTCGTCGCCTGCAGCCAGGGCGATCGCCTCATGAAGCCCGTCTGCTGTCTCGACGCCCTGCGGTTGGTAATCTTGATTGCGGGTAACGATAATATTACGCCGGTTGGGCAGTGCACGTGCGCCGAACGACTCGAACGTTCGCCGCCCCATCACCACCGTATGGCCACTGGTGACCTGCTTGAAGTGCTTCAGGTCGTCCGAAAGATGCCACGGCAGCCCGCCGCCGCGGCCGATGACGCCGTTCTCCGAGACCGCGGCGATGATCGTGATCAGCGGTTTGTCATGGTGCTCTGCCATCTATTCAATCATACCGCCACCGTCGCCTTGATGTGCGGGTGCGGATCGTAATGCTCAAGTGAGAAGTCGTCATAGTTGAAATCGAAAATCCCCTTCACTGACGGATTCAGGCACATCGTGGGCAGCGTCCGCGGCTGACGCGTAAGCTGGAGCCGTACCTGCTCGATGTGATTGTTATACAAATGAGCGTCACCCAGTACATGAATGAACTCATACGCCTCGAGACCGGTCACCTGCGCGACCATCATGGTCAGCAGAGCATACGAAGCGATATTAAACGGCACGCCCAGAAAGATATCACAACTTCGCTGATATAGCTGGCAGCTCAGCCGCCCTTCCGCAACGTAAAACTGAAACAGCAGATGACACGGCGGCAGTGCCATCGCCTCAAGCTGACCCACGTTCCAGGCACTTACAATCAGCCGCCTCGAGTCGGGATTCGTACCGAGCTCGTCAATCACACGGCTGATCTGGTCCACGACGCCCCCGCCCTCCTTAGGCCACGATCGCCACTGACAGCCGTACACCGGCCCAAGCTCGCCATTTTCATCCGCCCATTCGTCCCAGATCGTCACGCCATGCTCGTGAAGGTACCTGACATTCGTCTCGCCACGCAGGAACCACAGCAGTTCATGAATAATCGACCGCAGATGCAGCTTCTTCGTGGTCAGCAGCGGAAACCCCGCCGTCAGATCAAATCGCATCTGGTACCCGAACACCGACCGCGTACCCGTACCCGTCCGATCCGACTTCAACACCCCCTTCTCCAGCACGTGGCGCATCAGGTCAAGGTATTGCTTCATAACCACCATCTTACACTGAATCACAGCAATGCTGAAGATTGGCGCGCAAACGCAATGTCATGGCAATGTTGTCAAGCTCGCTGATCTTGACAACCACGGGCAAGCTGAAACCACGCCGGCCTACCCCTTGCCACCACCCCCACTGCTCTCCTAAACTACAGCCGTGATACCGACACTCGCCTACAACGACGCGACCGCCTGGGCAGCGGTCGGCATTCTGTTGATCATGGCCATTGCGTTCGGCCTGGTCACACTGGTCATGACGCATCTGATCGGCCCGTCACGCCGGGGCGAAATCAAGGGACTGCCGTACGAATCTGGCGTAAATCCGATCGGCTCCGCCAGGCGTCGGTTCAATATCCGGTTCTACCTGCTGGCGATCGCGTTCCTGCTGTTCGACGTCGAAATTGTCTTCCTCTACCCCTGGGCCGTCACCTTCCCCGCACTGGTCGAATCCGAAACCGGCGCCTCACTGGCCCACCTCTTCCTGCTGCGAATGCTCTTCTTCATCACAACCAGCATTATCGCGTTCATCTACGCCTGGCGACGCGGTGTGTTTCGATATGACTGATTGTTTTAGAGCATTTTTAATTGTCGTATTGCGTTAAATAAGCTCGGGTGGCTTGGAATGAATTTCCCGTTTTCATCGCTCACCACGGACAAGCTTGAGACTTGCCCCCCAATACAGAATTGAACGCTACATGGTTATTGAAAGTGTTTTATGGCTGGTAGTTCTTCAAGTCAGCCAGGCTCCATGAAACGGCCATCACTTTCAGGAACCTGCGTCACCTGATATACACCTCGTTGTGGCAAATAATCAATCCGTCGCCGTCCCCACGACCGTCTCACCCACTGCGACATGATCGGGCGGTGGAATGAATTCATACCGGCCGCCGGTTTCCTCTGCCAATCGCTTGAGCGACAGACGATCGTCGATATAAAAAAACTGGACCGTGTCGATCTTCATACCCGGCCGAAGCTCACGACGGATCTGATCCGCTATGAAACTCGAGTTATTGACCAGCAGCGACCGGCCGAATGAATCGTCGGATAGAATCACCAGTGAACCGGCGCCATAGGATATCGCCAGATCAATCGCATCCAGCGGATCGGACCAGCCCCCGAAGGTCATCCCGCCCGCGGTACGGCCAAGCCAGTCATAGACCGCTTGTTTCGCGCTATCCGTCGCAACGGTCAATCCCGAAGGCGGAGACTCGAACACCTGGCCATGACGGAAGAAAAACACTGTAAACGACGCCTCGTCGCCGAGATTCTCTATATCTCGTTCAACCCAGCGGACAAGTTCCGGCAGACAATCCACCAGTGAGCCGGAACTGTCGATCAGATAGGCAACCTTGCCCTCATAACGTGACCCGGCAACCTGACGACCCGTTGAAACAACCCGGGCGGGCATCTCGCCGTGGAATGACATCGGCTCATTCGCGCTGACGCTCACATGCGATGCCGCCCCGTCATCCATCTCTTCCGCCACCACGTCATCGATCACCTCATTCATTTCATCAAGGAACATACTGCCGGTTTCTTCTTCCACCGTCGCCATCCACTGCGATGACTTCGCTACCGTTCCGGGACGATCGGTAAACCGACTATTGAAACCCTCCATGGGTTCCTGCCGCCTGAGCCGTGAGTTCACCGGGGGGTCGTAATTCAACGTGGTCACCAGCGGTATATCCTGACTCGCCAGGGCAACCTGAGAGCCGGATGCGACATCGTCTGACTTCTGTATCGTCGGGCCGTCGTCAAAGACACTGGCCGAACCCGGGTCACGGACGGTAAGCTCCGCCCTTTCCTCACCTGGTGAAGCGGCAGAAACAGTGTCTTGCTGAACTGCAACTTTCGTCGGAAGCTCTACAGGTTTCTCCTCCGGCTGAACGGGGCCGGTATCGACAAGAATGCGGCCGGCGTCACTGACCGACGATGTGCTTTGCATGTCCACGGCATCATCATCCTGCACGGGCTGAGGTGAAACGCGGTCTTCACCGAAACGCGGCAGGGTAAACTCAAAACGGCTTAGCGAATCCATGTTCTGATAGCCCAGTACACCGGCGAAAACCAGTCCCGCCGTCAACATCGCCGCCAGAACGACCGACAGATGCCTGATCTGCGACCGCCGACGACCCGAGAGATGCTCAGGCCCGGCCGTGATCTGCGGCGAGTTGTCAGTTGATTGATGCGGGTCCTTCGAATCCTTTGAAACCCCATCGACATCCTGCCCGCCTTTTCCCTTATCTTCCGAGTCACCCTGAGATGAGTCGGCAGCGAGCGGGTCGTCATTCGAGCCGTCCGATTGCTTATCTTCGGCCTCGGGCGAAGCCTGAACCGTCGGGGGGGGCGACTGCGAAGCCACGTCGATTTCATTACCCGATTCGTCCAGCAGTGCCATGTCGAAATCGTCCTGGCCGGGGTCGAGCCCGAATTCCGCCAGGTCGATCTCGTCTATATCGTCATCATCATGATCAACCTGATCACTGGAAGCCGCATTACCATGATACCGGTTGTCCGGCTCATCCAGCAGTTCCGCGACAAGCGGCTTCTCGTCAGGCGTTTCAATAATGTCGTACGATTCATCGTCACGCTCTTCGTTACCGGCTGGTTCATCCGCTTCGGCAACTTCTACCTTGTCCGACAACGGATCGGCTTGCGACTGGTCATCATCTGCACGGCTTCCCAGCGCGGATTCCAGCACCTCGTCAATATCGCTATCTATCTCCAACTCGTCAGCAACAAGATCATAAACGTCATTCTCTTCGTCATCATCTTGTGTCGCCGAGGCAACATCGACTTCCCGGCCAGTTGTTTCTTCCTGTTCGGCGTCATGCCTGGGCACCGCATCACCGGTCGGCGTTTCCACCGCCGCTTGCAGTTCGTCCGCTCCCGACGCCAGCTCTTGATCAGGAAGAACGGCCGTATCGGACGGTTCCGCGGCCGCGGCGGTCTTGTGTTCCGTTATATGCCCCACCACCATGCCCACCCGGCCAAGCACCAGTTTGTCGCCTGTCTTCAACGCACAGGCTTTTTCTATCTTCCGACCGTTGACATATGTCCCATTGGTCGATTCAAGATCCCTGATGAACCATTGCCCGTTTTCGGCATAGAACGTCGCATGCTGACGCGAAACCCGCGAGTCAGACAATCGAAGCTCAGGCGACTGCCTGCCTGCGACGACCGGCTTCTCGCCAGTGAGACGAAAAACCTGACCACTGTCCGGGTCATTTAGAACAATCAGCGTCAGCAAAACTTAAACCTTCTCCCATAAAGGAGTTATTCCCGCATTCCGAACCGGACCGCCAGACCCGGGTCCACCACACACCATTATATAGCGCGACTATGTTAAATGAGTGAAAATCACCAAATTTAATTGTTGGCACAAAAAGCATGAAGTACTCGCCGGGCATCGGCCGAATATGGAAAGTAAAGCCACCGCCCCGACAATCTGCCATTGCGGCATACGGGCATTGAAAAACGTCGATAACACGCTTAATTAAAAAGGGTTTATGGCAATTTCAGGCCTCCCGGGCGACCATCGATCAGCGAAACAACTACCGCGAAATACAATCCGGTTTGCCGACGGCTGAAATCTGACTACAATGCCCCGACTGACTGAACAAACCTGCAGCAACCCCGTATACCAGGGGAAACGAGCTGAAAACGACCCCATCGTCTAGTCCGGTCTAGGACATCAGGTTTTCATCCTGAAAACACGGGTTCGAATCCCGTTGGGGTCGTTTTTTATTGCACGTGAAAATCATATTTCACCTATACGTAACAGATCTCTCGCCACTCGATTCATATGCCTCGCTGCTCGCCTATGAACACTCAGCGGCCAGAAACACGTCGTCATAAGTCAGTATGCACATGCATAAAAGAAAAAGTCGATCGGCTTATAGATACTTATTATTAATCTGGCATATGAAAATATGGAATCAGCTTCATGATTATTAATACTGAAAGCGAGAAAGCATGTTGTTTCTCCGCATTTTCGTTTATCTCCTTAGAAGCCGGTGCACAATGCGAGGCCCAGTCTACGCCTGAAATTACTGAACTTGATTCACATTCGAATCGCGTTATAAATGAAATCCACTATAATGCCGACGGAACAGGCGAGCCGAACCGGGACCATCGGCAGATAATGTTTCATCCCAGCGCAAAACGGCGACTGGCAGGTGTGTTTAACAGTAACGATCATGATGAAGCATCGCCGGTAATATGCTGATAAAAAACACTCACAGAACGAACAACCATGCCCCCGCCCGGCTCACACCGGCAGACCTGATACGCAAACCAGGCAAACTTAGAAAGGCAGCATCGTGAAATCGTTCATCATCACCGCGGTTTCCGCTTTCATTTTCTATATCATCTTTTCGCTCGGCGGACTGTCCACCGAAGATACCATCGCCGGTGCGGTGTTCGCCGTCATCGTCGCCGCTATTGCCCGAAGCTATCAGGTCGCCGATATCGGCACGCTCATCAATCCCTTCAGGTTCATCGTCGTGGCCGTCTACCTCATCGGCCCGTTCTTCATTGAGCTGGCACGGGCGAATATCGACGTGGCCATCCGCGTGATCACCGGCAATATCAGACCCGGGATCATACGATACGACCCGAAACTACGGACCGATCTCGGTACCATGTTCCTCGCCAGCTCCATCACGCTGACACCCGGCACACTTACCGTCGACGTGAACGAGCAGACCAACGAACTCTATATCCACCTGCTGAACGTCAAAGCCGGGGAAGAAACCCGGACACACTGGCAGGGCAAAGATATCTTCAGCTTCTTCGACCTTTCGGGCTGGATACGGAGGATTACTGAATGACCATCACCCAGGCATACGACATCAGCGTGATCTTCATCATGGTGCTCATCCTCGGGGCCATCATCCGTCTGGTGAAAGGCCCCAGCGCACCTGACCGCGTCGTGGCGCTCGATGCCGTCAATACACTCGTCGTCGCGATCATGGTCCTGCTCAGTGCGGCCTACCGTCAGACGTTTTTCGCCGACGTGGCGATCGTCTACGCACTGCTGTCATTCGTGGGCACGATCTACCTGGCCAAGTACCTCGGCGGAGAATCGACCTGATGACCATGGAAACCATTATCATTCTGGCTTGCCTCGGGATCGGGCTGCTGTTCAACCTGATCGGTATCATCGGCCTGCTACGCTTCCCCGATGTCTATACCCGACTCCACGCAGAAACGAAAACAACGACTTTCGGGACCATCTTCACTTCCCTGTCCGTCGTGGTCTACGCCGCCTTCCACTACTTCCAGACTCAGCCGCATGACCCCGACTCCTTGAATCTGGCCGTACATGCCCTGATCGCCATCATCCTGCTCGCGTTCACCAACGCCAACGGCTCGCACGCCATTGCACGGGCGGCCTACCGACGCGGTCAGAAACCCGCTCCCGCCGTCGTCGATCAACTGGAATCACTCGACGTTGAAAATGAGGGTGACACGAAACAATGGTAGAAATGCTGACCCATATCATCGCGCTCTTCGGTCTCATCCTGACGGCATGGCTGGTCTACTTTCTTCGTGACCTGCTGCTCGCCACAATCGCGCTGGCCGCGTTCAGCCTGCTGCTGTCGGTCGAGTTCTATATTCTCCAGGCACCGGACGTCGCCATCGCACAGGCAGGTATCGGTGCCGGACTGACCACTGCGATCTTCGTCATCGCCATTCGTGCCACCTCCAGGCAGGAGGAAGAAAAATGAGAATCTTCATCGTTGTGCTCATTCTGCTCGTCTTCTGCGGCGCGTTCGCTTACGTCTCGCAAAGTACACGCATCCGATACGGTGATCCGCCTCATACCGAAATGGACGACTACTTCATTAAAAACGGACAGGAACAGACCGGCGCGAACAACATCGTCACCTCGGTGGTCTTCGACTACCGCGGATTCGATACCCTGGGCGAAGCGTCTGTGCTGTTTACCGCCGTGCTCGGCGTCGGAATCACACTCCGAAAGGGCGGCGAATGGGGAGGTAAGGAAATATGAGTAAAATCGTACGTTCCGCGGCCGACCTGCTTTACCCGTTTATTTTTACGTTCGGGTTCTACATTGTCGTACACGGCCACCTGACGGCCGGCGGCGGTTTCCAGGGTGGTGCCGTGATCGCCACCGGTATCGCGCTCATGTTCGGCGCCAACCGCTATAAGGTCATCTCGAAACAGATCAGAAAAAACGTCCTCAGCACCTGCGAAGCCGTGGGGCTGCTCATGTTCCTGGTCATCGGACTGTGCACACTGCTCGACGGCCGGGCCTTCCTTTATAACTGGCTGGCTAACGCGGGCGGTCTGTTCGGTAACCAGGTTGCCTACGGCAGTAACCCCGGCGATCTTTACACTGCGGGTGTTATCCCCATCCTGAATATCGCCATCGGCATCGAGGTGCTCGGCGGATTGTCACTGATCATCCTGTACATGCTCTCAGGCGTTTCAGAGGAGTAAATACCATCATGCTCGGTAACTACCCGTTCATCGCCGTCGGTATCATCGCCATCGCCGGACTCGTGACCATGCTCCTGCGAAAGAACATCATCCGCGTCATCATGGGACTTACACTGCTCGAGGCGGCTGGAAACTTCCTGCTCGTCGCCATC
Organism: uncultured Phycisphaeraceae bacterium; assembly: GCA_964425365.1. Classification (GTDB taxonomy): domain Bacteria; phylum Planctomycetota; class Phycisphaerae; order Phycisphaerales; family Phycisphaeraceae; genus CAYRND01. The sequence continues at coordinate 6,201 of CAYRND010000098.1, read as the reverse complement.
GGCTACCGGGGCGATGCCATCGCCCCGATCTTCACCGCCGCTCCCGAAGAAAAAGTCGTACCCCCCGCGGAAATGGTACTCCCCACGGTACAGGCAATGACGCTGACTTCCATCGTGATCGGCGTGGCGACACTGGCACTGCTCCTGTCGTTCGTCATGGCGATCTATCGTGATTACGGAACCCTCGACTGCAGGTCTATAAGAAAGCTGCAAGGATGATCGAAAACAGTTTCCTGGACAGTTTAACCCGACATTCACCGGCACTGGTCGTCGCCCTGCCGCTGCTGCTCGCGTTCTCCACGCCACTGTGGAGCCGGCTGAGCACGCAATTGCGTAACGTCTGGGTCGTCGTCGGGATGTGCCTGACAACACTGCTCGGCCTGTTCATGGCCTGGCAGGTGCTCGCAGGCGGACCGATCGTCTATGTCTTCGGTGCTGCCGACCCCGTCAAGACGATCCCGTTCGACTCCGGCGGCATACCCGTACGGATCATCTTCAACGTCGACGCGATGAGCGCGTTCATGGTCGTCATCACATCCATCGTCGGACTCGCCACAACGGTTTACGCCCGGCCCAGCGAACTCCGCCGCAAGGGACTCAACAGCTTCTACGCCCTGCTCATGCTGCTCATCGCAGGTGTGATGGGGCTTGTCTGCACCGGCGACCTGTTCAATATGTTCGTCTTCTTCGAAATATCATCACTCGCCGGCGCCGCCCTGGTTGCATACCGGATCGATAAGGGCATCTCAGTCGAAGCCGGTTTGAAATACGCACTGATCAGTACCGTCGGCGGACTGTTCTTCCTCATCGCCGTAGCACTGCTCTACGGACAATACGGCTCGCTGAATATCGGCGTGATCGCCGACATGATACAGAAGAGTCATGAACTGACACGGCTGGACCGATTCGCACTGGTGTTCATCATCGTCCCGCTGGCGATGAAAGCCGGGGCCGTCCCCATGCACATGTGGACGCCCGACGCCTACTCGCGAGCGCCGTCTTCGATCACCGCCTTTCTCGTCGTATCCAGCCAGGCCAGCCTCTACGCACTGTTCCGCATACTCTTCACCCTTTATAACGTGACGCTCGATTGCCGGACCTTCGGCTGGATCATAATCATCCTCGGCGTACTGTCCATGTTCATCGGTGTGACCATGGCACTGCCACAGAAAACGGTCAAGCGACTCATGGCTTATCACGCCGTCAGCCAGACCGGATACATGCTGCTCGGCGTCGGGGTCGGACTTGCAACGCTGTGCGACCGCGGCGATGGTGGTCTTTTCGAAATCTGCGGCAAAACCGCTATGGTCGGCGGTATATTCCATATCATCAACCATGCCATGTACAAGGGATTGCTCTTCCTCACCGCGGGAGCCGTCATCCACCGCACCGGCGTGCGGAACCTCGAAGAACTCGGCGGGCTGGGACACACCATGAAATTCACGATGATCTTCTTCATCATCGGGGCGCTCTCCATCGCCGGCATCCCGCCGTTCAACGGGTTCGCCTCCAAAATCCTCATCTACGAATCCGTGTTCAAGTTCAACCCGTTCCTCGCAATTATTGCAATACTCGTCAGTATTCTGACACTCGCATCGTTCGTAAAAGTCTTCCACTCGATGTTCATGGGCCCGAAACTACCACGTTACGCCGAGGTCAAAGATGCGCCTGCTCCGATGATGTTCGGGATGGGACTGCTCACCGTCATGATCCTGATCGGAAGCCTGTTCCCCGGCGTCGTCACCGAATACATCGTTGAACCCGCAGTAAACGCACTGGCCAACCAGGGCACTTATATCAATACAATTATGTATCCTTGAATCGGACTTGAAAAAGGATAAAGAATATGCTTTTACTCATGAACACGCTCGATACCGGATTCGGGTTCTGGAACCCGCTAGTCTGGCTGGCGGCTCTGCTTGCGGCGGTTATTATCGCTCTTGTCATCCGCAGTTTCGGCGCCAAAGATTATAAAAAGGGTACTGATCAGACATTGCCCTTCCTCTCCGGGGATAAGCAGGCGGAAGTGGAATATATCCATGTGCGGGCCAGTAATCTTTATTGGGGTTACCTGGAGGCCTTGAAAGGGTATTACAGCAGGGTGGTGCCTCTGCACACCGGCATCATGACGGATTACCTGCTCTGGCTGTTCGGAACTATGGCCGCGGTCATGATCATTGGACTATTGGTATGAAACTATCGAAATCACTGAATAAATCACTCTGGGCGTTCCACCTGAACTCCGGCTCGTGCAACGGCTGTGAAATCGAGATCGTCGCCGCCATCACACCGCGATACGACCCCGAGCGGTTCGGTATTAAACTCGTCGGCAGCCCCCGTCATGCAGACGTCCTGCTCGTCACCGGACCGGTCACCAAAAAGATGCTTGAAATGGTCAAACGCGTTCACGCCCAGACGCCCGATCCGAAAGTGGTCATGGCCATCGGAGCCTGCGGGATCAGCGGCGGACCGTTTTATGAATCCTACTCGCTCGACGGGCCGATCGACGATGTCATACCCGTCGACGTCTACGTTCCCGGTTGCCCGCCACGACCGGAAGCTATTACCTTCGGTGTCGTCAAGGCTCTCGAAAAACTCGAACAGCTACAACGGAAGGGAGCGTAACCGTGATCAATGTCGTTCCCAGTCAGATACTCTCGCCCGAAGAGCTCGTCGATGCGTTCCGAAATCATCTCGGCGAAAGTCTGCTCGACAGCAGGGTCGTCAAACGCACTGATGGACGCAATAAAAATGAAACCGTCCAGATCTGGCTGACCATCCCGAGGCAGGTGATCAAGAAAACAGTGCGAAAACTCATGGAACTGCATTACCCGCACCTTGCGGTCATCTCCGGATGCGATACCGGCGAGAATATCGACCTGATGTACCACCTCTTCATCTACTACGGCCGGCCCGGCGGGGAATACAACATCACCATCAGGACCAGCGTACCGAAAAACGATCCGACTATCGATACCATCGCCGACCTGATACCCGGCGCACTGACCAGCGAACGGGAAAAGCAGGAGTTCTTCGGCATCGTCATAAACGATATCCCCGACAAACGGAGAATATTCCTGCCCGATGACTTCCCGCAAGGGGTCTATCCCTGGCGAAAGGACGACACCGGCATCAAGGACAACATGGTCAAGAAACTCTATGAAGTCGGACGTGCCGAATGCAACGCGCAAAGCTGCTGCCGCAATAACATACCTGGAAAGCAGCCGGGCGCAGACAAGAGCAACGAAACTGGGTCGCAGGAAGAATGAGCACGAAACAACCATACGCAGGCTGGCGAACCAGGCCGGCACCGCCTGCCGAGACATGAAACGTGAACGTGAATTATGAGCACAGCAGAAACATTCAGAAAAGCCCCCATCAAGACCGTCATCGGGCCGAATCACCCGGCGCTCAAGGAGCCTATCCAGTTCACCTTCGAACTCGAAGGCGAACAGATCAAAACCGTCGACTTTGCGCCCGGTCATGCTCACCGCGGCATCGAGTGGATGGGGTTCTCTCGCAACGTCGTCCAGATCATCTACCTTGCCGAACGTATCTGCGGGATATGCGGCGTCTCGCATTCGCTATCTTTCGCTCGTGCGGTGGAACAGGCCGCCGCCATCGATGTACCTCCTCGGGCCGATTACCTGCGGACTATTTTCGGCGAACTCGAACGTATCCATTCGCACCTGCTCTGGGCTGGCGTCGCCGCGCTCGAACTCGGGTTCGATACGCTATTTTATAAAGCATGGGAAGTGCGTGAGGAAGTCATGGACCTGCTCGAATACACCTCGGGCAACCGCGTCAACTACGGCGTTATCCAGATCGGCGGGGTGCGTCGTGATATCACGCCTGAGATGCTGCCTCGCATCTTCAAGAGCCTGGACTATTACACCGCCATATTCGGCGACCTGGCCGAAATGTTCCTCGAAGATACCGTACTACAGATGCGATGCCGCAATACCGGCGTGCTCACCATGGACGACGCCGCACGGCTCTGCTCCGTCGGACCTACTGTCCGCGCCTCGGGTATTGCCTGTGATGTCAGGCAGGATCACCCTTACTGCGCCTACGGCGACTTGAACGTCAAGGCAATCACGCCCGATCAGGTCACCGGCGAAGTACGCGGCGATGTGTACGACCGCATTATCGTACGGCTGCTTGAAGTCAAGCAGTCCGTCGAAATCATCCGTCAGGCCATTGAACAGATGCCTGATGGCGAGATTGTCGCACATCCGAAGGTCATGGTACTGCTCAACCAGGTAAAAAAAGCCGCTGGCGAAGGTTATGGCCGACACGAAGCGCCGCGTGGCGAAGTGTTCCATTACGTCCGGTTCGACGAAGGCAACGAATTCCCGGCCGCTTGGAAAGTCAAAGCATCGACCTACAGTAATTTGATGAGCTGGCTGGTCATGCTGAAAGGCGAACAGGTCGCCGATATTCCCATCATCGTCGCGTCGATCGATCCGTGTATTTCGTGTACGGACCGCGTGGCGCTGGTCCGTGCCGGCGATAGATCCGTGCTCACCAAGGAGCAGTTGAGAAGACTATCCGTTGAAAAGACAAGGGAACTGAAAAAGTGGATGAAATAACACGGCTGGTCATATATATATCAATGGGAACGCTGTTGATGAGTATTCTGCTGATCGTCGGCGGGTTTATTCTTCAGGGGATCGATCGCAAGCTGGCGGCTCTCATGCAGGCTCGGATCGGCCCGCCCATCATTCAGCCTTACTGGGACTTCAAAAAGCTTCTCTGCAAGGAGAACATCGTACCCGATCACGCCATCGCGTGGATATTCAACGCCGCACCGCTCGTCGCATTCGCCGCCGCGGTGACTGTCATCCTGTACATCCCCGTCGCCGGGTTCAAACCACTGCTCTCCGGATACGGCGATTTGATCTTAGTCATGTACCTGCTGGCCATCCCCGCGTTGGCCATGGTAGCCGGCGGGTTCGCCTCCGGCTCACCTTACGCCACTCTCGGAGCGCAACGAGAGATGGTCATGATGATCGCGTACGAGTTCCCCCTCGGAGCCGCCGTGATCGCATTTGCATGGAAACTCTCGCAAGCCGGTGTGGAGCATCCATTCGCACTCGAATCGATCGTGGCGAATCCGATCTGGGGTATGGTCGGTCCGTTCGGCGCTATGGGGGCATGCCTTCTGCTGCTGGCCATGGTCATGGTCACACCAGGCGAACTGTCCAAAGTACCTTTCGACGCGCCGGAGGCGAAATCCGAACTGGCAGACGGTCTGCTCGTGGAGTACTCCGGCCGGAACCTGGCGATGTACTACCTCACGCTCGGCGCCAAAATGGTCATCATGGCGTCGTTGGTCATCGCTCTTTTTATTCCTTACAACCTCTCGCCGCTGTTCGATCTATCGTCGCTCAACGAGCCGTTACGGATGGCAGTAGCCGGTGCAATCGATATCGCGTTTTTCGTGGTCAAAGTACTCGCCGTCATGTTCATCTCGATGACGCTGATCCGTACCGCCATGGCACGGTTCAGAATCAACCAGATCATGACGATGTACTGGAAGTACGGCGGGATCATGACAATCCTCGGGCTCATCCTCATCATGCTCGATGCCAGGCTATAATTACTAAGGATTGTTATGGTAAATAAGTTGGGTGTTTGGTATGGGTTGCCTGGTAAAGGTTGTGGGGTGGGGTAAGCGGAGCTTACCTGTAAGGTCAACAGACACGTATTGAAGTGAAAGGTAACGACAATGGGACTGCCAATGGTAACGCGGATGCTGAAGCAGCTATTCAGGAAGCCTGCGACGAACCCATTCCCCGCACGGTACCTGCCGCCGTCGGTCATCACGTACCTCGAAGCCGTCTCGGCCGGTAAGGCGGCGATCCACCCGCCCGTGGGGGTACCCGAGGGGTTCCGCGGAAAGATCACCTACAACAACGAAAGCTGCACCGGCTGCGGGCTGTGCGCTCGCGTCTGCCCTGCCCACGCGCTCGAGGTCAACCGCGACGAAAAGTGTCTCACCGTCTACGTGGGACAGTGCATCGCCTGCGGGCAGTGTACCGAGGCATGCAGCCGAAGCTCGCTGCACATGAGCGACGACTTCCTCATCGCCGATACCAACCGCTATGCCGACGCACTCGTTCTGAGATAATCTGAAATTGATAACCCCCCGTGTGGTGGGCGGGCGGGCGCGAGAAAGAATGACTTTCTCAGCCCTTC
>CAYRND010000097.1:0-15119 GCA_964425365.1 uncultured Phycisphaeraceae bacterium | reverse complement strand
TACGCCAAGCCTTGATAGAGAAATATTTTGCAGCTTAAGTTCATGCCATTCGGGCCTGTCTCCTTTTCTTCAAGGAGGAGGAGACAGGCTTTTTACCCCCACACCCTCCCCACGCACGACCAGATTGAACCCTGATCACGATGATTGTAATTCCGGGTAAAGTGATATACGCTCAGGGTTGTTTCCAGTGAGTCGGGGTTTCCGGGTAGCCGGGGGTGGAGAGTTCTTGCCGGGCTCACTGCAGGATCAAGGGAGAATCGTTGGGGCAGTGACGTTTAACGCGTCCACTGCCCTTTTACCGTTGATGTCCGGTACTTTTGTAGAGAGGATGTGAAAGATGAACAGGTACAGCTTACCCATGACTCTGCTGCTGGTGGTCGCTGCCGGTATGAACGTCTTTGCCCAGCCGGCGGGTGCTTCGGAATCAGACCAGGCCGCTGAGCCGATCGTCGAACGTAATCTGCCGTCCGTCGCCGCCCTTTATGAATGGGCTGTCATCGGCATGGGAACGACGCCTCAGAAGCAGTCGTGGGATTATTACTTCTGGCGAAAACCGGGCTATGTTGAAATACGCGATGATCTGCGCAGAACGACCGATGTTTGGAGGGTGACCACCAACAAACAGTTGTTTTATGAACAGGTATTCCATGATGAGAAACACATTGTCGAATTCAATCATGCCGATCTGGCTATGGTCCATCGGAATATCGACTGGAATCGCATGGAGACCATGATCGACTTCGAGGGTATGAAGCCGTATTTCCAGCACGTTGGCGAGAAACATGTCGATGCGATCGATCGGACCTGCCAGGTTTATCATGGCAAATTCCCGCATGCCGAGGTCGAGTTGTACTGGCTCAAGGAGGAAGTGCTGCCGGCGATGATGAAGGAAATCTATGAAGATCATATTACGGTGCTGGTGCTCAAGGAGATTCATGCCTATGACGAATCGCCGTGGGAGCATGGTGAATTCGACGATTACATTCGCGGCGAGTTCGCCGACCTGGATGATCTGGACACCGATCCGTTTTTTCAGAACTACATCGGTAAGCAGACCTCCAGTCCGGAAGATGGGGTGGAGTAAATCGACAACCGGATGCCGGCAAACCCACCGCCGGGTTTGCGCTGATCTGAATCGGCCGAATCATCAGTGAAAGCCAGGCTCTCGATCGAGAGCCTTTTTTATGCGAGGTGGAACCCTGCCATGACGCCGGGCGTCACATACTTTCGTGTCATGATATAATGTGCTCTCATGACAGGTTTGCGCGACGTAAGGGTGAAAAATGGTTTCTGACAGGTTTAAATCCGCCTTCTCGGCAGTGCTACTGGTTGCTGTAATGTCCGTTTCGCTGGAGGCCCGTGATATCGGAGCAAGTAATGGCGATAAGGCGATCGGGCAGGAGGAAGTCATCCGGGCGATCGATTACGTCGGATCGAATCGGTATGGACTGGTGATCGGCATCAACGATTATCTCGATCCGTCGATCCCCGATCTGAAATACTGTGAAGACGACGCCAAAGCCATCCATGACCTGCTTACCGATCCGCAGACCGGTGGTGTGGCGTCCGATCAGATCACGCTGCTTCTCGGAAAGCATGCGACCACGCGTCAGATCAAGAGTGCGCTTGCCACGCTTCGCCGGATACCGGCGGATTCGACGGTTTTCATTTATTACTCCGGCCACGGCGCCAAGGAAATGGGCGATGCCTTCTGGGTGACGCAGGACGCCCAGGTCAATAACCTGCTTGGCAGTGGTATCAGCGACATGGAGATCAAGGGTCTGCTCAATCGAATTCCCTCGGAGCGGGTGATACTCATTATGGACTGCTGTTACGCGGCGGCGATGCTGCGTGACAACAAGGCACTGGTCGACTTCGATCAACTATTGGAACGATTCACCGGCAAAGGCCGGGCGTTTCTTTCCGCCGCCGGCTCGGGCGAGCAGGCGATCGAGTCGATGGACCTGAAGCGTTCGGTTTTCACTCACTATGTGCTCAGCGGCCTGGCGGGTGAAGCCGATCGGAACGGCGACGGGGTCGTTGTTCTGACGGAGTTGACCGATTACGTTGATCACCACGTAGCCGATCAGGCCAGGCAGCGAGGCGGCGTTCAGAAGCCGGTGGTCGATCTCGAGCAGCTCCAGGAACCGGCCAAGTTCATGCTGACCATCAACGCCGAGCAGCTCAAACGCCAACTCGTCGAGGACCGTCAGACGAGTCAATTGCGAACCGATCGCCTGATGAAACTGCGTGACCTGTACCTTGACGAGAAGCTTTCACGCGAGCTGTATGCACTGGGTACGGAATTGATCAAGGCGGCGGAGTCGGAGCTGACACAAGTGCAGCGAAGTCAACTTGACGAGTTCGTCGCGGTACTCGATGGGCGCCTGTCACCGGACAAACTCAAGCGAGCACTCGATGCTATCGCCCCGATCGGCGGTGTCGGGCGAAATAGAACCATTCAGGTGCCCGCCGATCACCGGACGATCCAGGCGGCGGTCGATGCAGCGAGTGCGGGTGATACGATCGTTGTCAGTCCGGGCAATTATCAGGAGCGGATCACCTTCAAGTCCGGCGTCACACTCCGCGGCGTCGATCGTGATCTGTGCACCATCCGGATCGTTCCCGGTGAAAAACAGGTGATCAGCGTGGAGAAGTGTTCCGCCGGTTTGATCGAGAATCTGACCATTGACGGCCAGGGCGGTATCAAGCGAAAGGACTATACGCCTGACGGGATCGATCTGACCGATTCCGATCTGATTATCCGCAACTGCCTGCTACGGAATCACCTGGATTACGGTATTCAGATTCAGGGTCGAACCAGCCGCACGATTATCGAGAACTCCACCTGTGAAAACAACAACGTGGGTATTCTGGTGAAGGATCGTGATGCGTCGCCACTGGTCCGGAACAACCAGTGTCGGTTGAACCAAGCCTACGGCATCTACTTTGCCCAAGCTGCTTCGGGAACGATCGAAAAGAACACGTGCAATCGCAACAGTGTCGGCGGGATCGGAGCTGCCGATGAGGGTACCTCGCCGCGGATCATTCAGAATACATGCATGGAGAATGAGATAGTCGGGATCAACCTCGGCCGGCAGGCGACGGGCAAGGTCGAAATGAACATCTGTACGCGGAACAAGACTCACGGCATTCGGCTTCAGGACAAGGGCACGTCATTTTCGCTGGAGAAGAACGAATGCAATCATAATGTGCATAACGGCATCTATTACGATACCGGGTCGACAGGTGACGCCGCGGGCAATACCTGCAGAAACAACGGCTGGTCGGGTATCACCATCGCTGACCCCGGGTCATCAGCGGTTTTGACGGATAACGACTGTCAGCAGAACAGTAATGCGGGTATCTATATCGGAAAAGGCGGTTCAGGGATTGTCCAGGATAATACCTGCAATCAAAACGGTTCGGCGGGCATAATGGTAGTCGATCCCGGGACGACGGCGACCATCAAGAATAATGAATGCCATGAAAACACCGCGAGCGGGATCATTCTCGGTAATATCGATTCCGCGACGGTGCAGATGAACGTCTGCACGAACAACCAGGAAAGCGGTATTACCATCACCGGCGAGGACTGTTCGCCATTTATCAAGAACAATTCATTCAATTTCAACAGGTGGAACGGCATTTTCTTCGGGGGTGGTGCGAAGGGCACGGCACAGGAAAATGAATGCCGGGCGAACGGTATCGCCGGGATCGGCTGCGGCGGATGGGGCACGGACCCGATTATCCGCGGCAATGTGATTATGGATAATGCACAGGTTCCGATCAATGTCTTTGAAAATGCGATGCCGTTTATCGCGGAAGATAACGTGTTCGGGAATTTCTGATTCTGCATGGCGGCTGGGCGAACTCTGCCGCGTGACGGACGTCTGGATGAATGGCATAACGGCCGATCGGGCCTGAAGTAACCTGCGGCAGTTCAGGAGTAAGACGACATGACGCATCAATCTGCTTATATCGCAATAGTTTTGTTATTCGTCGGTTCGATTCTGCCGGGAGCGTCCCAGGTCCGTCACAAGGATCACCCGGCGTTGTATGATGCTGCGTACCATGCTTTGTGCAAGCGCCAGACCGGCAACGCGTTGATCGACGCTTATCAGCAGAAGCCGCCGTTTCATATCAAGGTTACTACTATCGATGGTCGCGACAGATACATCGAGGGTCAGCGAATCCAGTTTGTTTTCGAATCGGATCGTTCGTGCTATATCACGGTGTTGACGGTCGATCCGTCGGGTGATGCGATGGTCCTTGTACCCAATGAAAATACCCGCCGTGACTTCAAGAGTGAATACGTATATCTTCGAGCCGGCGATCGTATCACCGTTCCGCCGACCGAGGAGGGTCGAGAGCGTGGTTTTCCGGTGATCCCGCCGCATGGCGAGTCACTTGTGAAGGTGATCGCCACGCTTGATCCGCTGAGCATGGAAGAGTTGTCCGCGGCGGGCGAGTCCGTGTATGAAAGTCTTGGCGGTATGGGTGGAGAGCGAATGAAGAGCATATCGCGGGCCTTTTCGCGGATGAAAGCCATCGGTCGTGAGTCGGTGATTTCGGATGAAGATAACGGCGGTCATTCTGCCCGGCCGGCGATTCGTCCGGGCGCGTATACGACGGCGGAGTTGTATATTCTGACGGGCGAGGATGAAGCGGATCTGAACCGCCGCGAGACAGAGCGTGAGGGTCGAGCAGGTCGTCCGCCTGATGCCCAGCCTCCGGTTGAATATGAACCTGCACCCCCGCCGGAGTCCTGGCCTTCGCCGCCCCCGCGGCGTGAGCCGATGGAGCCGCCAGTCAGCGAAGAGCCGCCGGCTGAACGTGTGGTCGAGGACTGGCCGTATGAAGAGTGGCCGCCGATCGATGACGACTGGGAGGAGGAAGGTCCCTGGCCGGCGCCTTCGCCGCCGGGTGGAGAGTATCCGTCCGTTCCGGCCCTGCCGCCGCCATCTTCAGGCGACGATCAGCCGTTACCGGGCTTACCGCCGCTACCTGACCTACCGCCGGTCCCCGGCTGGCCGCCGCCGATGGACGGCTGGCCGCCGCTCCCGGGCTGGCCGCCTCAGATTCCCGGCTGGCCGCCGGACCTGCCGAGTCTGCCGACCGGTCCCGGCCCGTCGCCGCATCCCCCGCATGTGGAACCGGCGCCGCCATCGGGTCGAACAGGCGATGCCAATAATGCGATTCTCAACGAATGGCAGCTCGTCACCGGCCGCATGGGACGAATGAATCGTTACGTCGCTCGTTCATTCAAGTCGCTCGATGCAGATCCCGGGGTGTCTGAGCTGCTGGTATTTTACGAACCGGGCAAGGCGCCCGGCATGAAATCACTGAAGCGAGATCCGTGGCTGGGTGATATGCAGATTGTCAAGGTGAAGCCGGACGGCACGAAATCGCTTGATCCGAAAAGCATCGATCAGCGGATAACGGAGCTGAAGAAGCAACCTGGTGTCGTTGCGGTGATACGAAATGTGCCGGTCTATTCCGCCGGTGTTCAGCCGCCGCCGTTGATGCACATGCAATGGGCGCTGAAGAACAAATTCAATACGGGTATGGATACTTCGTGGCATAAGGTCGTCGACCAGGCCACACGGATCACGCCTCCACTGATCGGCGTGGTCGATCAGGGTCTGAACCTCGATGATGCCAGGCTGCGTGCCATGGTCTGGACAAATCCCCAGGAGATACCGGGCAACCGGTTCGACGACGACAACAACGGGCTGGTCGATGATGTCCATGGTTACAACTTCATTTTGAACAACAATTGTATTTACAATTCGCGAGAGGAGTTCAATCACGGCAGTTTCTGCAGTTCGATTATCGCGGGTCGTAATACGGGCAGTCGAGGCGACGTGATTGGTATGGCGCCGCGAGCCACGATCATTCCCGCGGCGTCGCTCGGGCCGGCGGGTGGTAATATGCAGTCGGTGCTTGCGGGGATCGCTTATGTGGCAAGCCACGGTGCAAGGGTCATCAATCTGAGTCTCGGCGCGAAAGTCGAATCGTGTGAAGTGGCCGAGTTCAACCGGCTGCCGCTGTTCGATAAGCTCGAGGAGGACGGTATCATTCTCGTGATTGCGGCGGGCAATGATCATCTTGATATCGACCGTGTTTCGTTTTTCCCTGCGTGTCTGACGCGTTCGAATGCGATTACCGTGCTGGCAACGGATGCCAACGGCGAGCTTGGACGGGTATGCGATACCGGTGCGCCCGAGCATTCTCGCAGGTGGGATATTTTCTCGAATTACGGCCGGCAGCATGTCCATATCGGAGCACCCGGCTCACTGATTCTCGGTATTCCGAGAGCGGACGCGCTTGACCTGAACTTCGGTACGTCGTTCGCAGCGCCCATGGTGACTGGTGTAGTCGGCCTGATCCAGGGTCAGCACCCGGACTGGAACCACCAGACGGTCATCCGTGCGGTACTCGATACGGCCAGGCCGGTTCAGCAGCTTCAAGGTAAATGCCGAACGGGTGGTATTCTCGATGTCGAGGCCGCGCTCAACTGGCGACCGTAACATGCGGCAGGGGTTTTGTATACTGAGAAGTCAGTATCGGCCTGATGCCGTAGTGGCCGACGAAGTGAGGAAACTTGCCGAGCGTACTGCGGGAGCGACGCAGGACGTCAATGCGACGATTCGTGTGATCCAGGAAAACGCCGGTCAGGCCCAGGCCGCGATTGCGCAGAATAACGAACGTGTCATGCAGGGAGAGGCTGACGCTGGCCGCGCCGACGAGTCGTTCGTGCTGATCAAGCAGCAGATCGACAAGATCAACAATCACATCCACCGTGTGGCGGAGTCGGCCGAGAACCAATCGGGAACGGTCGCTGCAATCGATCAGAATATGAAGGCTATTTCGAGTATATCCGACCAGACCGCGGAAGCCGCACGCGGCGCGTTGCAGGAATCGCAGAACCTTTCACATCGTGCCCGGGTTCTGCATGAATTATGCAAAAAGTTCAAGCTGTAATGGCGTAGCGGGATGGTCGCCGGTATATGCAGGTACCGTGAAAAATCACATTTTCGAGCCGGCGAACTGGCGTACCAGCTCCTTCAGGGCTCCGATGGCGTCATTGACCTTTAGCTGCATATCGGAATCATTCCATCGAGCGGCGTCGGTCCAGTAGAGGGCGAATTCATCTTCGCCTTCGTAGATTTCCAGATCGTGATACCATACAGCTTCATAGGATTCTTCATCGCCGGGATCGTCGGGACCTTGAAGTTCGTAGACCTTATGTTCTTCGAGCCACTTTCTGATTCTATCGAGTTGATAGTCCGCGAGCTCGATATCGACGCTTTGCCAGAAATAATCCTCGGGTCCGGCGAGGTTGTCCGCCCCGTCGGGGGGCGCCTGCCAGGCGTAGGTCAGTGTTCTGTCGGCGATCGAGAACTCGATCATCACCTCGTTATAGCTGATCATGAGTTCGGGGTTCGGCGGCATGTTGTCGGGGATATCCTCCTCGATCGGTCCGCCGGCCATGGCCGACGCAGTGGCAAGCAGCAGGCATGTAAGCAGAGTGATGGTTTTTTTGTCATGAGTCCTTCTCCTGGCAAGGTGGGGATAGCCCACCGGGTTGGTTGATAATTATCGCAAAAATTTAATTACATTCAATCGGGTACATACCGAGGAGTCCTTCGAGCAGGGGGTGTTCGGCCTTCACTACCACATCGTAACCGAAGATTCCCGAATAGTTTACCTGTTCCACGAGGTTGCCGTCCTTATCCCAACGTTTGCAGTCTCCGGTGGGCATATCGTCGGTCAGCGGTATGTATAACTGCAACTGGCCGCTGTTGTGCCAATAGCGGAACTGGCAGCGTTTACCGTTTTCGTCGTAGTTCCACTGGCGTTTCGTCTGGCCGGTGGCGTACCAGACCGTTTCCAGGAGTTGGAGATTGTCGGCGAACTGGCTTTCATCGGCAACCCGGCCGTTTTCGTGATAGCTGCGGATGATTTTCCGGGTTGTGCCGTCCGTTTCGGACAGTGTTCTGGTTTCGGATTTGATGTTGCCGGTTTCGTCGAAGCTGATGACCTGTTCGGCCCGTATCTGCGATCGTTGATTATCGTGGTATTCCTTGTTTGTTTCCGAGGAGGGCACCCCCTGACTGGAGAAGAGGCTGAATCGTTCCTGGTCGTCACGGACCACTTTTTCGCTGCTGATCGGATGGCCTGCCGAGGTGTTCCAGTAGCGTTCGATGTAGACCGTAGGTCTGGGTTCGCCGGCGTATTCGATGCGGTCCGTATCGCCCATGGCGATGCCGAGCATTTCGTGACGTTTGTGTCCGTCATCGAAGTAGTCCACGTCGCGTATCATCGTCCGGTTGTTCGCCGGGCCGGTGTGTACGTACTCTTCCTTAACTACGCCGCTGTCGTAATACCGGATTTCTTTCTTTGGTTTTTCATCCGATTGATCGACGTTGGCTTGGTATATGAGTCGCCCTTGTTTGTTGTACGCTTTCCGCCAGCTCATGCCGTTTTGGCGCAGGCATGCCTCTTCCATCAGGATACGTCGTTCGCTATCCCACCATTGCCGGCAGGGTCCTACTTTTTCACCGTTCAGGTCGTACCACAGTTCCGGAGTACCATCCCAGTTCGAGTCGATTTTACGAGCACCCGGAGGTGGCGAGCAGGGGCTGAAATCCATTACCAGGTCGATCACGGGGTCTTCCATTTCGAGTCGCTTGACGGGGAAATCGCCTTCGGTCAGAGCGGTATCGTCTTCTGGTTTTTCGATGACGAAAGAAGTATCGAGTTCGTAGTCGGTACCCTTACAGCCGGCGATAGATACCTGACAGACAAAGCAGCATTTTCCGTCTGCGTTTTCGGGTACGGCGAATGACAGTTCGTATTTGAGCGGGTTAACCGAAGGTGAGACCTGTGTGGTGAAGGTTTTATTGATCTTCGGTCCCATGAAGGTGTTTTTGAATTCGAGTTTGATCTGTTCGCGAGTGAGTCCGGCCGGTCGTGGCAAGAAGCGGCCGTCTTCGATTTCATTGTTTCGAGCGTTCTGCCAGTATTCACGTCTGGCCTGTTCCCGCAGTCGGAGTTTCTGTTCGATCAGTTTTTTCACGGCCTGATGCAGCCGGTCTTTTTCGGTTTCGATCAGTCGGCTGTATTCGCGGTGTCCGATTCCCTCGGCGGAGTCAGGCGGGTCGCCGCCGCCGAATATCCAGCTTGTTTCCTCGGTTTTGGTGATGATGACGTGTTCGAGTACGAAATGGATGTCGTCATTACGCATGATGAAGCCATGTTCTGCCAGTTCCCGCACGGCGTAATGGAGCATGCCGTAG
The DNA here is from genome assembly GCA_964425365.1 of uncultured Phycisphaeraceae bacterium. Lineage (GTDB taxonomy): Bacteria > Planctomycetota > Phycisphaerae > Phycisphaerales > Phycisphaeraceae > CAYRND01. The sequence goes on along the minus strand of CAYRND010000097.1, from coordinate 5,814 downwards.
TATTTGCGAAGCTCGTCAGGCGTGAAAGATTCTTTACCGGTCATGGCGGCGAGGAACCGGCTTTGCGCCTCGAATCGTAATATCTGGCGAGCGTTTTGTTCCAGTGACTGTGCCGTGACTTCGTCGCCGTATATCCAGCCGCCTTCAATTTTCCCGATAGTAAGTAGTTTGTAGAGGCTTGACGGGTCGATCGGTTCGCCATTGGTACGTCGCCACCAGGCGGCGAACAGCGAGGCCTTTTCGTACAGGTCGCCGCTGAGTTCGATGAAACCCTGGGGGTCGTCCTTATCCCAGATGAGCCAGAAGCGGTCATGCGGCGACTCGCCGATGTCATCGGCGGCTTCGTCTGAGATCGGATAGCCGATGATCGCCAGTCGGTTCAACTTCGCCAGCGGACCCTGTGATTCGTAGTACCAGAGTGAATCAAGCTGGTTGTCGTGATAAATCAGTTTATCGTAAGCGGGTGGGAGGACGGCATGTCGGATACCGAGTCCCAGACGTTGCGAGCGATCGGCGAGCATTTCCTCGAACGCCGTAGCCCACCGTGGCGCATCAGCCAGCAGTTTTGAATAGTCCTTGATGACAGTACGCAGTACGGGTATCGGGATATAGTCTGCTCCGGTATCGATGATTTTCCCGCATGCCGAGAGAGCCATGACGGCGTTTTCCGTTTCGCGTGGTAGAGCGGTAGCGCTGAGCGATGCCTTTTCGTTTTGAAACTGTTGAATCAATGCGTAGCTTTGGACGGCCCATTTTGCGCCGAAGGCGGCCCACTCGCCGTTTCGCAGCCAACGCGCCCTTGATTCGAGTTCGGGCAGCGGTGTGTGGAAGAGGTCATATTTATCCTGGTCGAAGCGGTCGAGCTGATTGTTAATTTTTTCGTACATGACGAAGTTGTCGCCGGTGACGGTTCTGGCGCATTGCCGGAGGTCCGACATACCGTCGGCCATCAAGTTCTGAAGTCTGAAGGCTTCGTGTACGGACTGCTCGGCGTTCAGTGCGAGTTCACCGAGGTGGTTCTGCATTTCCTCGGCGATGCCGGCGAGTGTCTGGTGATCGCCTTCGCTGAGGCCGATCACCTGGTCGAGCCGTTTTTTGAATAGTGCCAGGCCTTTGCGTGAGCTTTCCAGTTTTTTGAGTTGGGCAGCGGTATGGAGCTGAACTTCCGTCAGTTTTCTGCTCACCGGTTCAAGCCGTGTGTCCTTTGTCAGCGACTGCTGCACTTCCACGGCCGTATCATTGGTGTATGTATCGATTGTCTTCAGATGTTTTTCGGTACTTCCCAGCAGTTCACTGAGGGCATTGAGATAATCATTGATTGTTTTGAGAGTGACGTCTCCGGCGGTCGCCATGGGGAACCGGCCGGTTTGCTCCTCCGGGGCCGGCCGGCCGATCAATTCGGCGTAGAACGCCACCGATTCCTCGCATTCGTTGAGTTTTTCAGTCAGTATTTCGAGCTCGAAGGGAGAGACGTAAGCCCGCTTCGACTGGTTTTCGGCCGAGGCGTTCTGCATATCGGTCAGCATGAGATGTTGTATCATGATTCGTTCGAGTGCGGCGTACCATGACCAGACGGCAAGTCCTTTCATATCTTTGAGCTGCTGGTCCGTGAGCCAAGGCAGGGTGAAATCCTTTTCCGAATTCAGCAGGCCGTCCAGGCGGCAGTGGATATCGAAATGGATCGTGTCGCCGGGCTTTACGTTTTGTTCCCGGCGAGCGATTTTGTCGATACACACGGTTGCGATCGGGGGAGGTTCGACGGGTCCGATTTCCGCTTTGGCCAGTTCGGGTTCATCAGGAGGAATCATGCCGGCATCTGCGAGAATCGTCTGTATTCGGGGCTTGTGTTTTCTGAATCGTTCCAGGAATTCGAGCGTGTTGTCCATGGGGCGAGGGACATGCGCCTCGTTGACGTCGTAGCCAGTGTACTGGTACCAGCCCGGGCGTCGGCCGACGGGATAGCGTTTGAAATGGACGGTTTCGAGGTCGTATACGATTTCATTGATCATGACGGCCATCTCGTCTGAGAGTGATCCGTTTTTTTCGAGAGCTTCGAGCAACTGGTAGCCGAGGTTCAACGTGAGTTCATTGGCCGAGGCGCAAACCAGGCCGGATAATCCGACGCCGTCCTTCTTGAACCGTGTGAACAGTTCAGGCGAATTCCATACCTTGTCAGTCATTGACTTTGTAATGAAATCATCGATGCGTTTGGTGTAGTATTGCAGGTGCTTGATATCCTCATCGACGACGATCAGGCCATCTGGCAGATTCTGTGCATTTTGCTGAGCGTTCTTGAGCATCCAAGCCTGACGTCCGAGGTACTTGGCGACTTGTAGAACAGTTTTGACGCGTTCCTGAGCTGTTTTTTCGGAGGCGTGGCTCATGAAGTAATCCATATCGCAGCAACCGCCGTAGACGTAATGAGGGATAAACGGTCCGATCCGGTGTCCGCCGTTGTTCGCCCACTGTTTGAATGAAAGCGGTATGCTGCCGTTCCCCGGCTCGAACGCACCGCCGCGGTCGTAGAGATGTTCAACGCCGTATAGTGCTTTGCCGCCCTTGGTGATGTATTTTTCGGGATGATACGAGGACGCTTCGAGGTGCATCAGTTGCATCCAGAACCGTCGCGGATCGCCACCTGAATCGATCTCCATGATCTGTTCATCGAGAATGAAGCAGATTTCGAGTTTTTCGAGGTCGTCGCGAGTGATTGCGTGTCCGTTTCGGCCGTTTTCGACGACCTGGTAGAATTTTTCGCGGAATGCGTTGGCGGGTCTGCCCATGATGACGAAGTCGAGATCGCTGAGACCTTCCATGTAGCAGCCGCGGTATTTCAGGTCGGCGATTTTATCTTTGTCGTCTGCGTCGTAATCGGTAACGATAAAGTTTTTACGTTGGAGGAACCAGTGTCCCGTTGTCCCGATGGCGGTGACGAGGACATCCATTTTGCTCTGGTCCATGGCATCCATGACAACAAGTCTTTTCATTCGGCAGAGAGCCTCGCGATCGTTCGGGTCGACCGATGATTTCTGTTTGATTGGTGCGTACAACTTCAGGCCCTGGTATGCGAGGTCCATCCGCAGTTCGGAATCGGAAGACGCGTTGAATCGGGCGATGATATTCTGCAGTTCGCCGGGTGTTGCAGCGTGGCCTGCCGCTGCCAGCATGAGCATTGCCAGAAGCCAGGCCAACGTTTTGATCGGTTGCGGTAATTTGTGGAGGTATGTTTTCATGACAATCGACTTTCGAGAAACGGTGACGACTTTTGCCCATATTATGACGAATTCTCGGGCTTCATGTTCCGGGATGAGAAGCGAGTCGGTCGGAGATTTTTGAAGAATCCGATTGCGAGCCGCCTGTTGACCCAGCGTGTCATACCATTGGTATAGAAGCAGTTATGAATTGCGATCTTGCGGGCTTATGGCGTTTGAGCCGGCTCGATACAAGCGAGGGCGATTCTGATCTGGTCGTAATCTGCCTGTCCGCCTAGATGTTCGTAGATAGGTTTGAGCCGGTCGGTCCCTGTCTGATCGGCAGCGGAGAGTACCAGCTGAAATATTTTTCGGTCGAGCCAGGGTTCGGGGCTGTCGATCTGATTTTCCCGGAGGTATTGCGTGAGGTAATCCGTCGTGGTAGACATGGCCCGTCCGATGGTCTGTGCGACATGTTGGATGGAGTGTTGCTGTTGGAAGAGTTCGAAAGCTTCGAGTTTGGCGAGGTTGTGCTTCGGTTGGCGTGACGGCTGTGAGGTCGCCGGCTTGGGCGAGTTGGTTTCCGTTTCGTTTATGTCGGGTTCCTGGTCCATTGCGACGTGATGAGTCTGGCAGTATTCCCGGATGATCTCGATGAACACTTCGCCGTATTCCCGTCGTTTCATTTCGCCGACGCCTTTGACCAGTATGAACCGGTCGAGTGAAGAGGGTCGTCGTCTGGCCATATCCCTCAGAGCGACGTCGCCGAAGACGATATAGGCGGGCATACCTTTTTCGTCAGCGATTTCGGCGCGTTTTTTACGCAGTATTTCGAAGAGCGATCGGTCGACGCCTTGCCAGGAATCCTGGAACGCGGATTTCATTTTCTTTGCGGCGGCGGCTTTTTCGATCGGCTTGATCAGATGCGGTGTGGCTTCGCCGGTCAGAACCTGCCGGCTTTTGGGGGTTAATGCGAGTACGTTGAATTCGCCTGTTTTCCGGAGGTATCCCTGTCCGACCAGTTGTTCGATCCAATCGCGAACGGTTCTTTGGGAATATTCACCGAGCAGGTTGTAGGTACTGAGCTGATCATGTTTGAGATCGATAATTCGTTTGTCTTTGGAGCCGGTGAGTACCTGTGCGGTGTAGTTTCCGCCGAAGCTCTGATCCAGTCGATAGACGCAGGAGAGTATTTTCTGTGCGGTGACGACGGCGTCGTCGATGCAGGTCAGTTCGCCGAGGCAGACATCGCAAGCGTTGCACTGGTCCTGTTCGAGATTCTGGCCGAAGTATCCGACGATCGCCTGGTGCCGGCAGATGCATCCTGTGCAGAAGTTGTAGATATCGTTCAGTTTATCGATTGCGATGTTTTTCGGATCGTCGGGCAGGTCTTCGAGAATACTCTTCCACGTGCCGTAGTCGCCTGGCGAGTAGAAGAGGCAGCATTCCGCTTCGAGTCCGTCGCGTCCGCCGCGTCCGCTTTCCTGCTGATAATGTTCGAGAGATTTGGGCATACCGGCGTGTATGACGAAGCGTACGTTGGACTTGTCGATTCCCATGCCGAACGCGATGGTGGCGACGATGACATCGACTTCTTCGCGGATGAACATTTCCTGATGATTTCGTCGTTGCAGGTCGCTCATACCGGCGTGGTAGGGTAGTGCCTTGATATTCTGTCGGGTGAGAGAATCGGCGAGTTGCTCGGTGTCTTTTCGTCTGATGCAGTAGACGATGCCGGATTCACCCTGGTGTCTGCTGATGACATCTGTGATCTGACGGACGATCTGGTTTCTTCGTTCGACCCTGTAGACGAGGTTTGGCCGGTCGAACGACCCGACGAGGATTTGGGGCTGGTGTAGTTGAAGTTGTTGTGCGATATCACAACGGACCTGTTCGGTGGCGGTAGCGGTATACGCACCGATGGGTACGTCGGGGAAGTGAGGTCGCAATTCGCTGAGCTGACGGTATTCGGGTCTGAAGTCGTGTCCCCACATACTGACGCAATGAGCTTCGTCGATAGCGATAGCCGAAACGTTGAGTCGGTGAAGGACGTTGAGGAATCCTTCTGAGAGCAGTCGTTCGGGCGACAGGTAAAGGAGTTTCAGGTGATTACGGTGAAGCGAGGCCATGATACGTCGCTGGTCATCAAAATCCTGTGAGCTATCGAGACGTTCGGCGGGCACGCCGCATTGGGTGAGCGAATCGACCTGATCTTTCATGAGCGAGATAAGAGGCGAGATGACGAGTGTCAGGCCTGGTAGTGTGAGTGCTGGCGCCTGGTAACAGAGCGATTTTCCGCCGCCTGTGGGCATGACGACGACGGCGTCGCGTTTCTGTCGGATACACTGCATCGCTTCCTGCTGAAGCGGGCGGAAGGATCGGTAACCCCAGAATTTCTCCAATACCTCTCTGATCGTTTGCATGGTGCGTACTGAGTGTAAACAATTTTGCATGGCATGATACTGTATTGTGTGTGATGGGCAAGTTGTATGGTATTCGATCAGGGAATGGTGGCGGGGGGCGATTGATTTGGGATTTGGGATTCTGTATCGGGTTCGGGATGGGTATCGGGCGTCGGGGTCGGAATTTCGGGTTTTTTGTGTGTGCAGGGAAGTTTGGTCTG
>CAYRND010000096.1:0-15182 GCA_964425365.1 uncultured Phycisphaeraceae bacterium | reverse complement strand
CCTAAAGGATTCGCCTGAAGGCGAGGGTTTTAAACCCATCGCAGGGACAATAAATTCGGCGAAATCCCGAACATCTTCAGAGCACTCGCCCGATCCGAGGCTACTTTCGATATGTACACAAGCATGATTCAGGCACTACAGAACGGCTCACTCCCACCACGCCTGCAGGAACAGATCGCTCTGGCGTTCGCCGAGGAAAATGAAAGCGAATACTGTCAGGCGGCCCATACCGCTCTCGGCCGGGACGCCGGCCTGAATGATGATGAAATCACCGCGGCACGATGCTGCCGGGCAACATCGCCGCGTGAACAGGCTGCCATCCGTTTCGCCCGTCAGGTCTTCGAACAGACCGGCGCCGTCACCGATGAACAATACAAACAGATACGGGATGCCGGCTTCTCAAACGAAGAAATCGCCGAAATCGTCGGCCATGTCGTCCTGAACCTCTTTACCAACTACTACAACCTCGTCTTCGAAACTGATATCGATTTCCCACCCGCAGAACCCCTGACCGCCGCCTCACAGGCACGTTGATTACGCCGGATGCCGAACCCGCTCGAACCCGCATCCTGACCTTGACAGGATTGTCATCCGAACAGGGATAAGCTAGGCTATCATCGACTTGAATGACGATATAGCCTGTTTCACCTGCCGTGATCAATATGCCCAGACTCGTTACCAGAACCCTCAGCATCAACAACGACACCGGCGATCAATCCCGGGCCGAGCCGCCGACGCGGCAATCTGATACGCAGACAGCCTGCCTGCTTTCCGTCATTCTGCCGGTCTATAACGAAGCGCCCCGGATCGAACAGACCTTCAAAGCCGTATCCAGCTTCGCAGGCCGACATCCGGATTACGAATTCATCTTCAGCGACGATGGATCGACAGACGGTAGCGGGCAGATGCTCGAAAATCTGATCAACGACGCAGAAAACAATATCACCGGCCGCGTCAGACTCATCCGGCATACGCACAACCACGGCAAAGGTTACGCCGTCGGTTCGGCTGTACAGCGATGTCAGGGCGATCACATCGTCTTCACCGACGGCGACCTCGCGTATTCACTCGATCACCTACCCGCCATGCTCTCACAGCTGAAATGCAACGACGTTGTGATCGGGTCACGACACCTGGCAGGTGATACCGTCAGCTTGAAACGTTCCTTGCCCCGCCTTGTACTCGGTGAAGGATTCAACCGGTTGGCCAGAGTACTCTTCCGCTTACCCTATCGCGATACCCAGGCCGGACTCAAGGCGTTCACTCGCAACGCCGCCACGGCCATCTTCAAACGCCGGCGGATCACACGCTATGCCTTCGACGTCGAAATCATCTACCTCGCACGACGTTTGAATCTGCGAATCGGTGAAACCGCAGCACACATCTCGCCCGCTCATATGAATAAAGGGTCTTCCATGAACCTCGTCAAAGACCCGCTGCTCATGTTCTTCGACCTGATTCGTATCCACTACTACCGGATCACCGGCCGTTATGACTGACGTCATCCTCCTCACCTTCGATCTCGAGGAATTCGATATCCCCGACGAATTCGGCCGGAAAACCGAAAACGACCAGCAGTTCAACGTAACGGAATCCGGCCTGATTCCACTGCTCGAACGGCTTGATCACCTGAACGTCACTGCCACCTTCTTCACTACCGCATGGTACGCCGTCAACAGGCCCGCATCCATCGCAGCCGTTACCAGACGGCACGAACTGGCGTCACACGCCTATTACCACAGCCGATTCGAAATCGAACACCTGCTCCGCTCACGACGGACACTGGAACAGATCGGCCGATCCCCCGTTCGCGGCTTCCGACGGCCTCGTTTCGCCCATACCGATACCCGGCACGTCGAAGCCGCCGGCTATCATTACAATTCCTCGATCAATCCGACCTGTCTACCCGGAAGATACAACTACCTCGGCCGGTCACGCCTCGCCCATCTTGATGGACGACTTGTCAATATCCCGCTCTCCGTCACACCGCTACTCCGTTTGCCGCTCTTCTGGCTCACGTTCAAAAACCTGCTCCCGCCGATCTACCGGAAAATGGCCGCATGGACACTGAAACATGACGGCGTCCTGAACCTCGTCTTTCACCCATGGGAATTCGCCGAACTCGGCGAATGGCCGCTGCCGAACTACATCAGAAAGCCCGACGGCAGCCATCTGCTCGAACGATTCGAATCGCTTATCCAATGGTTGAAACATCGCGGCGAGTTCATCACCTGCTCCGAATACGAAGCGATACTGCGTAATCAAGTGGCGAACCGCTGACCAATCACCGACAATAAAACGCCATGCCTGCAAACACCACCAGACATGACCGCCCCGCCTGGCGACTCACCGACCAGGGCAGTATCCGCAATACCTGGTTTGTCTGGTGCGCCTTCGCCGTGGTCATCTGCATTCTCGTCGCCGTCGACCCGGATAAACGGTCCGTCACGCATAACTACCGCGAACCCAGTATGAAATGGTGGACGGGTGATGACCTCTACACCCCCGGTATTCACGGGTTCCTTTACTTCCCGCACGCGGCCATCCTTTATTCACCCATAACCTGGCTTCCATTTACTCTCGGCGAACTCGCCTGGCGACTGATCAGCCTGGCCGCAATGGCAACAGGACTCTGGCGACTCTGTAAAATGACCGACCCTGAAAACCACGGCCGGTATTTCCCACTCGCCACCATACTCACCTTACTCATCACCGCGGGCAATGCCCGCAACGGCCAGATGAACCTCATGCTCGTCGCGCTCATGCTGCATGCCGCAACCGACCTCGGACACGCGAAATGGTCACGCGCAACCGCGTCGCTGCTGCTCGCGACCGCATTCAAACCATTGGGACTCGTCATGCTTCTGCTCGCATTCGCAGCATGTTTCAGACGACTGTGGTGGCGAATGCTCATCGGGATACCGGCACTGGCCATCATGCCGCTGGTCTGCCGGCACCCGGCCTATGCCTGGCGACAGTATCAATTGCTCGCCCACAAACTCTCCCAGGCGGCAGACCCCCATGTCAATGAATATGCCGATATCCAGGGCCTCCTGACAAACCTGCTCCATATCGAATTGCCGACCCCGGCACTCACCGCGATTCGTCTCATCGCCGCATTGATCATTCTGGCGGTATCACTGACGGCTGTCCTGAAAGCGGAGCGAAGACACGCTGCTTTCATGCTCTACATGCTCGCCGCCGCCTACCTCATGCTCTTCAATCCTCGCACCGAAGGTCTCTCATACGTCATCATCCAACCCGCGATTGCAATACTCGCCGCCTGGTGCTTCTTCGACGCCCGAAAATACGTCTTCGGAACGCTTTTCACTCTCATCTGCGTCGGCATTGGCCTCAACTACACACTCTGGGGCGGCTACAACTACTGGTTCCAACCACTTCTTGCCATCATCTTCCTCACAGCCGCACTCCCACTCACCTTCACAAACACAATCACCACAAAACAACCGACAAACACCCCGGCCTTGAACCGTAAACCTTGAACAGACCCGAATAAATCATCCCCTGGGACAGTTATACCACATAATATCGATACGACTTTATCTCAAAGACCATACTCACCGGAGTGATAACTGAAATCATGCCGCATCGATTCGCCCAACTCGCCGAACTGCTCGATGCACTGCATTGCGGGGCAGCTGTTATCGATCGTGATGGTAAGATGTTTTACATCAACAGTCGCATGGCCGACTGGATCGGTGGGGAAAAAAACGCCCTCATCGGTACCAGCCTGATGGATATCTATTCACAACAGGCGGATCAGGAAAAATTGAAATATATGCTCGAGCATTTCGATCAACCCGCAAGCGGCGAGTTCCATATCCCCCAACCGGACGGCTCGCGACTGACCGTGGTCTTCACCGGTCGGCCGATTATCGAGGACAACAAGCCGCCGGTTATGCGGGTAATCACCGGCATCGACATCTCGCACCAGAAAGAAGCCTATCGCCACATATCACAACTGAGTGATACCGTGCTCGAGCAGGCGATCGAACTGAAGCATTACGCACGGCGGCTTGAACAGCGTGTCCGGCAGCGAACCGCAGAACTGCACGACGCCAACCTCGAAGCCATCACCATGCTCGCCCTGGCAAGCGAGGCGAAAGACGATGATACCGGCCGGCATATCATCCGGATACAGCACTATACCGAGGCCGTCGCGCTACGGATGGGACTGCCCGAACTCGAAGCCGAGCAAATGGGGAAACTGGCGATTCTACACGACGTGGGCAAAATGAAAATCCCGGATCACATCCTCAAAAAACCCGGACCACTCACCGATAACGAACGACGCGACATGCAGCAGCACACCATCTTCGGTGAACGCATCCTGTCTACCAAACCGTTCTTCGAAACCGCAAGGCAGATCGCACGCAGCCACCACGAGAACTTCGACGGCTCAGGCTACCCCGATGCTCTTAAAAACGATCAGATCCCTCTCGCCGCCCGCATCGTTCACACCGTCGACGTCTACGACGCGCTGGTCAACCCGAGAATCTATAAACAAGCATGGCCCCGACAGAGAGCACTCGATACCATCACCCGGAATACCGGCACCCAATTCGACCCCGACGTCACACACGCCTTCCTCAACCTCCACAAAGAAGGTCGAATCTGCAACATCGCCCGCAATATCAATAACAACCAATCCCATTATTGGCATTGACAATCTCAAACTGATACGAATCGTGATTTGAAATTTCTTTTTCGCCAGGCAGCATAAACAACCTATTTGGAACGAAGAGTCACACGTCGGCGATAAGGATTTTCCAGGCAGCCCTGCGGGACCAGGTCAATATCACGGCCAAGTATTTCTTTCAACTGATCACGCGTATGCACCAGATCGAACAACGTCTTGCGATAACCCGGCTCAAATGTCACCAGAACGTCAATATCCGAGTCAGACTGAAAATCATCACGGAGAACCGATCCAGATAACGAAAACTCGATGATCCGCCATCGCCGGCAGAAGTCTTGTATATCATCCATCGGCAAAAGAATTCCGGCCGCCATGACCCATAAGCTTTTTAATTGCCAATCATTGTAATCCCCGCTCCGTGTGGCGGCGATCCAGAACTCAAATTACGTTTTTTCCCAGCTAAAAAATGGGACTTCAGCCATTGATTAATGAATTATTCTATATTGTCCCCCTTTCCCATGCCCCAATGGGTCAGGTCATCTTTGGAGGAGTATCTGATGGCGTCTTATAATGACAGAAACGAGAAATCCCGCATCTTATGCGGATCAATCTAATTATTGTTCGGCCTTAACCTGATCTATTCGCGCTCACCAGGAAATTTACGTAATGGACATCCCACGGATATTCAATATCACAGAAAGCTCGCACCGCATCCACAACCCGTTCACACCTGATAAGTTCGCCACTCTCGGTGCTGCGTTGCGTCTGGAGCCGGGCGCACGTGTGCTCGACCTGGGTAGTGGCTCGGGCGAGATGCTATGCACTTGGGCACGAGACTACGGCATTACCGGCACCGGCATCGACATAAGCCCGTTATTCACTGAGCATGCGAAACTACGTGCTGAAGAACTTGGTGTCGCCCATCAAGTCAAGTTCATTCATGGCGATGCAGCGGGCTACGTCTCTGACGAGAAGGCCGACTTGGCAGCTTGTGTCGGAGCCACCTGGATTGGCGGGGGCGTCGCTGGTACTATCGAGCTTCTGGCGCGAAGCCTGCGCACCGGCGGAATCACACTCGTCGGTGAGCCTTATTGGCGACAATTGCCGCCAACGGAAGATATTGCCAGGGGTTGCCTTGCAAACTCAATATCCGACTTTCTCATTCTTCCAGAACTGATCGCGGCTTTCGGCCGCCTCGGCTACGATGTTGTCGAGATGGTTCTGGCCAATCAAGATGGTTGGGACAGGTGTGAAGCGGCGAAATGGCTAACCATGCGCCGATGGCTTGAAGCCAATCCTGACGATGAGTTAGCAGAAGATGTTCGTTCTAAATTGATCTCCGAGCCTAAGCGTCATACCGCCTACACACGCGAGTACCTGGGCTGGGGTGTGTTCGCGCTCATGCCGCGGCTCAATCTCAAAAAGGCCTGACAATTCATTCAAGACGACTCCGCTTCGCGGCGAGGCTTAATTCAAACGTCATCCAACGGAGTACACTCCATGCTGAGATTGGCAAGCAACTCACGTAATGAGCTTTATTGTTTCACGTGATACTGTGTTCCGCCTGGGAAGGTGATGTATCGGGTTCTGCGCACTCGGGGAAATAATCCTGGAGTGCCCGGACGGTCCATTTGCCGGCTTTGAGTGCTTCAATGGCTTTGACCGCCGCCGCCGCGCCGGTGATGGTGGTGATCATGGGAACGTCGAATCGCACGGCGGTTGCCCGGAGTTTTCCTTCGTCGGTTTTGAGGCCCTTGCGGGTAGGGGTATTGATAATGAGTGCCAGCTCGTGGTTCTTGATCAGGTCGACGGCGTTCGGCCGGCCTTCGCTGATCTTCCTCAGCCGGCGGGTATCGATTCCGTGTTCGAAGAGGAACCCGTGCGTGCCCATGGTCGCATGCAGGTAGAATCCCATATCGATCAGTTTCCTCGCGATATCGATCAGTTGCTGCTTGTCGCTGTCACGTACTGAGACGAAGATTTTACCGTCGAGCGGCAGATTCAGGCCGGCGGCCATCTGCGCTTTGGCGAATGCGATGGGGAAGCCGGGGTCGGAGCCCATCACCTCGCCGGTCGATCGCATCTCCGGGCCGAGGATGACGTCGACGCCGGGGAACTTGCTGAACGGGAACACCGATTCCTTGACGGAGATATGGTCCGGCGTGACTTCATTGCAGTCGGCGATGTCACCAAGCTGGCAGCCTGCCATGACCTTTGCGGCGACTTTCGCCCACGACATGCCGGTGGCCTTGCTGACAAACGGCACGGTCCGCGACGCTCGCGGGTTTACTTCGAGAATGTACAGCTCGTAATCGCCGAGCCCGCCCGCACCTGGCCGGCGGATCGCCCACTGGACGTTCATCAGTCCGCGAACGGCGAACGCCTCGGCCAGCTTGCGTGACTGCTGCTTGAGCTGCCGGATGACGTTTTCAGGCAGAGAATACGGCGGTATGGTGCAGGCCGAGTCGCCCGAGTGGATGCCCGCTTCCTCGATGTGCTCCATGACGCCGCAGATATATGCCTGACATGAAGTGTCCGGGTCGGGTGTGTTGTAATCCGCAACGACGTCCACGTCGCACTCGATGGCTTCGGAAAGGAATTTGTCGATCAGGATGGGCTGGTTCTCGAGGTCGCTGGCGCCGATGGCGATCGTCATGTAATGTCGAAGTTGCTCATCGTCGAACACCGTTTCCATGGCGCGTCCGCCGAGTACGAAGCTTGGCCTGACGAGCACGGGATAGCCGATCTGGTTGGCGACCCGGATGGCGTTTTCCGTATCGTATGCGATACCGTTACCCGGCTGGCGGATATCCAGCCGGTTCATCAGTTCGCTGAACCGCTCGCGGTCCTCGGCGAGGTCGATCGAGTCGACACTGGTGCCGATAATGGGCACACCCGCCTGCTCGAGTCCGCCGGCGAGGTTAAGCGGGGTCTGCCCGCCGAACTGCACGATCACGCCATGGACAAGATTCTTCGAGTCGGCATGGCCGAACGGCCCGCCGTTGAGTCGTTCACAGATATTGAGGACATCTTCGAGTGTCAGCGGCTCGAAGAAGAGCAGGTCGGAGGTATCGTAGTCCGTCGAGACGGTCTCGGGGTTCGAGTTGATCATGACCGCTTCGTAGCCGAGCTGCCTGGCGGCGAAGGCGGCCTGCACGCAGCAGTAATCGAATTCGATGCCCTGGCCGATCCGGTTCGGCCCGCCGCCGAGTATGATGATCTTCCGCTTATCGGTAACCTTTATCTCGTCGTCGAGTTCGATGTGCTCGCCTTGTTCGTCGATGCGAACGGCCGGGGTTTCGTAGGTCGAATAGTAATACGGCGTACGAGCCTCGAACTCAGCGGCGCAGGTGTCGACCAGCTTATAGACCGGCTCGATACCGAGCGACCGGCGGTGATTGCGAACTTTCAGAATGGTCTCGGCCGCGATCCGCCCGAAATAGAGATTCGCCAGTTGCGGATCGGAGTAGCCCAGTTGTTTCGCTTCGAAGAGCAGGTCCCGCGGCAGGTCGTCGAGTTTCATGTGCGAGCTGAGCCGGTCTTCGAACGCGATCAACTGGCTGATCTGATCGACGAACCACGGATCGATATGCGTCGCTTCTGAAACCTGCTGAATGCTCCAGCCCATCTTCAAGGCGTATCGCATGTAATACAGCCTGCCCTGCGACGGGACGGACAGCTTACGGCGGAGTTTGGACTCGTCGATCGGCCACTCGACGGGCGAGCCGTCGGCGTTACGCATGCCACGCGATGCGTTCAGCCACTTGTCGTTCGAGTCGAGGCCGAGCCCGAACCGTTTGACCTCCATCGACCGGATACCCTTCTGGAGCGATTCCTTGAACGTTCGGCCGATACTCATCGCTTCGCCGACCGACTTCATCTGCGTGGTGAGTGTTTCGTCGGCCTCGGGGAATTTTTCGAACGTCCATCGAGGAATTTTCGTTACCACGTAATCGATGGTCGGCTCGAAACAGGCGACCGTTTTGCCGGTGATATCGTTCGGTAGCTCCCAGAGCGAGTATCCCACTGCGAGTTTGGCGGCGATTTTCGCGATGGGGAACCCTGTAGCCTTCGAGGCGAGCGCGGACGACCGTGACACGCGGGGATTCATTTCGATGACCATCATCTCGCCGTCGGCCGGGTTGATGGCGAACTGGATATTCGAGCCGCCGGTCTCGACGCCGATGGCGCGGATAATCGCCAGCGAGGCGTCTCGCATCTGCTGGTATTCCTTGTCGGTCAGGGTCTGTGCCGGCGCCACGGTAATCGAGTCGCCGGTGTGCACACCCATGGGATCGAAGTTTTCGATCGAGCAGATGATCACGACGTTATCGTCGCGATCTCGCATGACTTCGAGTTCATATTCCTTCCAGCCGATCAGCGACTGGTCGATGAGAATCTGTTGTGTCATGGAGGCATCGAGTCCGCGTTTGGCGATATCCTCGAACTCCTCCATGTTGTACGCGATCCCCCCGCCGGTCCCGCCGAGTGTGAACGCCGAGCGGATGATAGCGGGCAGACCGACGTCATTGACCACTTCAACGGCCTCGGCGAGCGAGTTGGCGATCCCGGCCTTCGGCATTTGCAGGCCGACGCTTTCGATGATCTGTTTGAACAGTCTTCGGTCTTCAGCGCGGTAGATGACTTCCCGGGTAGCGCCGATCATGACAACCCCATGCCGGTCGAGTACGCCGCTGTCGAAAAGCCGGCATGCACAGTTCAACGCCGTCTGCCCGCCGAGCGTCGGCAGCAGCGCATCGATGTGGTATCGGCCGCCGCTTTCCTTCTCGATGATCTTCTGAACGGCTTCCGGGGTGATCGGTTCGATATAAGTCCTGTGCGAAAATTCGGGGTCGGTCATGATGGTCGCCGGGTTCGAGTTGACCAGTACGACCTGGTAACCTTCCTCCCGAAGCGCCTTACAGGCCTGTGTGCCGGAGTAATCGAACTCGCAGCCCTGGCCTATTACAATAGGACCTGATCCGATGATCAGTATCGTTTTGATATCCGTACGTTTCGGCATGATTGATGTTACTTCTCGCGGTGAGGACCAAATTCGGCTAAGCCTAGCGTCATCAGCGCGTAAAATCAAAAAAGCGGCCTGGGGCGTGTGGCTTGCTGCTCGGGTGGGGTGGGCAAACAGCGTTAAGCTTCGCTTGTCCCCGGCGGCCCGGGGGTCATTTACGGATGCACTTCGATTATCTGTGCTTCCATGGCAACCAGGTCGAGCATGGCGCAGGTGCATTTTTCGGTCAGCCAGCCGCAGCATTCGCCGGGGTTGAGGAAGAGTTTGCCGTTGCGTTTTTCGTTGACAACCTCGTGAGTGTGGCCGGTGATGACGATATCGGCATTGACGATATCAGCGGGTTTGAGCCAGTCGATGAAATGGTGCATGACGATGGTCCTGCCGCCGAGTTGGACGGTCAGCGGCCCGTCGACAATACCGGGTAGAATACTTTTGAGTCCTTTCCGTTCGCCGTCGTTATTGCCGTAAATACAGTGAATCGGTGTATTGATCGCTTCGGGGCCGATCAGTTGAGCGGCGAAAGGTGCGATGTAGTCACCGGCATGGAAGATGGCGGCGACCTTGAGGTTTTTGAACATGGCGATGCTCCGCCTGAATGACGGCAGCCGATCGTGCGTGTCGCTGATAACCCCGATTTTCATATCGTAACAGTATGGACTGAAAGCACCTGTTTACGCAAGTCCTCTACCAGTCCACAGCTAAAAAAATATTTGTCGGCCGTGCCCTCACTGTCATATAATGGTCAGAAAGGAGTTTAGACTTGGATCGCAGAAACCAGGTGATAAAAAACATATTGCGCCTGTTACCGGCCGTACTTTTCCTGCTGTTTCTGGTTGCACTCCGCCAGTATCACGCGGCGGGTGGTACGGCGTTACTGGCGTTCGCCGTGATCTGCGGGCTGTGCAGTATGCTGATCATCGGCCGGCTGATCTACCTGAACTATCCGGGCAACGGGGCGCACTCCAACGGCCATACCGGCTGACCCACCCCATCCACGCCACCCACTTGCCCCCATTTGTCTTCCTACTTGTTCCGCTACTTGTTCCCACTTAAACTTATCGGCAACAAGTTATTATGACTGACAGACTCGAACAGCTCAAGACGATGCACCAGGCGGAACCGGATGATCCCTTCCTCAACTACGGCCTGGCGCTCGAGTATCTCAAGACAGGTGACCTGGAGCAGGCGATCTCACTGCTGGACCGAACCATCCAGCTCGATGACCATTACCACTACGCCTACTACCAGAAAGCCCGGGCACTGCATCAGCAGAAGAAACAGGAACAGGCCGTCGCGACCATTGAAGCGGGCATGGCAAAAGCGTCTGAATCAAACGACCAGAAAGCCCTGGCCGAGCTGAACACACTTCTGAAGACAATTGCATGATCCCCTGAAAAATCGGAAATCAATAGCGGTTCACACATCTCGATATCGATCAACCACTTCATCCCACCTGTTCTGAAGTTTGAGGATATGTTCGATCGCGTCGCGAACGGCCCCGCGGCCGCCTGGGGCTGCGGTAACGTATCGAGCGGCGGCCTGGACTTCTTCCGCGGCGTCGGCGACGGCCATCGGGTATCCGCTGACCTTCATCGCGGGCAGGTCGAGCAGGTCATCGCCCAGAAAGGCTGTCTGTTCGCCGCGTACACCTGCCTGTTGCATGATCCGGTTCATTCCCAATCGCTTGTTCCGGTCGCCCTGGACGACCAGTTCGACGCCCAGTTCCGTCATGCGGGTACTCACCACCACACTGCTGCGACTGCTCAATACGCCGACCTGGAGCCCCGCATCCATAGCCGCCCGAATGCCCAGGCCGTCACGAACGTGAAATGATTTACTCTCGCCGCCGTGAGCGTCGAGTGTGATCCTGCCGTCGGTCAGGACACCGTCGACATCGAGTACGATCAGTTGTATCAGTGTCGCCTGTACGTTCATGTCTATAAAATTCACTTTCAGGATTCAATGTTGTACTGCCACTCCCTCCTGAGCCGGTCAACCTTCGATCACCTTCAGAGCGGCCAGATCCTGGACATCGATGATACCGACGGGTCGACCGTCGCAATCGACGACGGGAATTTCATCGAACCGATGTTCCCGAACAATGCGAACGGCGTCGCGGACAAGGGCATCGTCGTTGAGTATGGTGGGGCGGTGAGTCATGACATCCGTCAACTCGGCATGCCAGATTTGGGGTCCTGTTTTGAGCATAGCTGATCTGAGATCGCCATCGGTAACCAGTCCGACGAGGCAGCCGCGGTCATCGACGACGAGCAACGCCCCGGCACGTCGTAACCCGCTTGACCTGGCGAATTTTTCCGCTTCCTCGTATGCGGCTTTAACGGTGGCGGTCCGGTTGACCAGTGGAATATTCCTGCCAGCGTGGAACCGCATCGCTTCAGTAACAGGCATAAGCTGCCTTCCGAGCCCGCCGCCGGGATGGCGTTTGCGGAAGTCGTCGATACTGAAGTTCCGTCTTCGGCTGACGGTCAGCGCCAGTGCATCGCCCAGAGCGAGCATGGCCGTGGTACTGGCGGTAGGAGCCAGGTTGAGCGGACATGCTTCCGTCACGTCGCCGATACTGAGCACCACGGTGGCGAGTCTGCGGAGGTCGCCCCCGCTGTTGCCAACAACGGCGATAACGGGAACGTCGTCCTGTCGGAGCAGACCGGCGAGTGACACGACTTCCTCGGTCTGCCCGCCAAAGGACAGTATCAGAACGACGTCGCCGCGTCTGACCCGTCCGAGGTCGCCGTGCATCGCTTCGGTGGGATGGAGGAAATGCGACGGTGTGCCGGTGGATGAAAACGTGGCGGACAATTTCCGGCCGATCAGCCCGGATTTGCCCAGCCCAGAGACGACCACGGCGCCGCCTTCAACGGTGCTGAGAATCAGTTCGACTGCCTGGTCGAACGACTGGTCAAGTACAATCCGTTGTATCGCCTGCGCCTCGGCATCGAGTACCTGCCGTGCAAATGCCGTCTGCTCGCTTAACATTATCTGGTCCATCATATGCTCGGTTATCTTTCGATGCTATTATCCGCGATATGAACGTGATTTGCCAGTACCAGGCTGAATCAGGCCGGTCGAAGAGGAATCAGCAGGTTCGAGAACCCGGGGTAACGCCTGGGCGATGCATCATGACAATCTGATACAATGTCGGTATCGTCGGCATCACAACAATCGGCAAGGAAAATGGCCTGATGGCGGAAACCACGACAACCCATGACGACTACCGTGTTCAGCTTGAAGCCTACAGCGGCCCGCTGGACCTGCTTTTGTTTCTGGTCAAGCGTCACGAGATCGATCTGAACGATATTCCCATTGCCGAGCTGACGGACCAGTACATGTCGCATCTGAAGTTGATCCAGGCGATCGATGTAGATCGTGTGGGGGAGTTTCTGGTCATGGCGGCGACACTGCTGGAAATTAAGAGCCAGATGCTCATGCCTCGCCAGCCTGGTGAAGGCGTCGAGCAGGAGGGCGGCCCATCTGAGCAGCAGCTTGACCCGCGATACGAGCTGATGCAGCAGCTTCTGGCGTACAAGCATTACAAGGACGCCGCGATCCGGCTGGAACACCAGCATGCGGACTGGTCGATGCGATTCCCCGCCCATCCTGTGCCGGCGCCACGCAGCCAGTCAACCGGCGGGCCGGATCCCGATAGCGCACCGCCGATCGAGCTTGACCTCGATGACGTTCACATTCTCGATCTGTGCGAAGCATTTGCCCGCCTGCTGGATGCCATCGGCCAGAGCAGCGGCCACGAGGTGACCTACGACGATACGCCGGTGTCACTCCACGCCGAGGACATCCACGATCGTCTGACGCGAGAAGGGCCGATGACACTTCAGCAGATTTTCGTCGGTCGCAGTACGCAAAGCGAGTTGATCGGCCTGTTCCTTGCGACGTTGGAGCTGGTGCGTCAGAAGTTGGTCCGCGTTCGCCAGAGTCGGCCGGGTGAGGAGATCCGCCTCGAGCTGATCCCTGAAAACGAGCAATCCAAGGTTGAACACCAGGACGAACCAGCCGACTGGCGGAATCCGGAAACCGGCGAAATCGAATACGACTGGCCCGACCCGGACGCGAAGGCCCGGTCTGAAAAACGTGCGAAACTGCGGGCCGAACGACTCGCGAAACGCGAGTTCGATCAGCCCGGCGATGAGAAGGACGAAGATGCATTCGATGCGGGTGAGTTTCAGTTTGAGGATGAGGATGAGGAAGGTGTGTAAGTGGGTTGCGGGCATACTGAGAGTAATATATCGGAGTCGAATAGGTAGACTTCATTCTGTTACATCTGCATAGGGTCTATTGAGTTCAGAGTATCCCCATTTCTTGAACTGCTGCCGATCTATTTTACTGCGGTATTTGATTACAAACGGTAGAAGACGTTCCCGTATCTCGGTGATGATATCCATCTCATATTCCTGCCTGCTTCGCGAACAGGAAAACCTGATGTTTCACCTGTAACAGCGAGTGTATACCTATTTGAAAAATGCTGTTTCAACGGCCGTGCAAACATCAGGGAGTTGGACATCCCCTGCGAAGCAGTAAGAAGGGGCTCCTGCAATTTTTGTGTGTGCAGTGATCACCCGGTGGTCTGGCCGGCACCAGTTGATGCCGACCAGTCCGGGATTTTGTTGAGTTTTGGAGGCGGGGTTATCCGTATACTCGGTTCTTTGGGCTTTTCAGGGCTTACTGGGTGCTTTCTTGCCGGCTGGGAGTGCGAACAACCGGGCGATGCACTGACGGCGAATCAGAGGTTGAGTGAACAACATGGGTGCGCCGTGAACCGACGTTGCTCGAGCCGGTCAAGCATCAGGGACACCTTTGCATTGCCGTCACTTGTAGTCAGGCAAGGAAACCTGACGGGCCGCACTCCGGCGCATCGGGGTGTATTGCGAGATACCAACGCAGCCCCTGAAGGTCTGATCCTGAGTCAGACCGCCCAGTGGGCGGCAAACCGAGCCAACATTCAGCTGGCCGATATACGAACCGAATAAGTGTATATTCGGTATTTGAGAGCTGGCTGTCAAGGTCAGATTGCAGGTATTTGCAAATTTTTCGGGTTTCCTGGGCGTATGCTGTGAATTGATTTGGGGTTATGGGATGAAAAAATTTTTACCATAAAGCGACTGTGTCGCATGTCCAGTTGCCGGTGTACCTGAGGGGGAGTTATTGATGCTCATCCATATCTTGCGCAGGCAACATGTGCTGAATCCTGGTCCTTCCGGATTTCCGTGGATTGCCGGTATTCGGGCTAACCTCGAACCATGAACAAATTTAAATCAATCATCCCGAACAGTGACATTGCGGACAATCCATAAACTGAATATCGACACACCCTTTACAGTCACTTCTTGCCGCCTGGGGAAAACACTATGACCAGAACCCGACCAGAAATGGCCGATAAAAATACGGCCACTCCTGTTAACTCCGTTATATTAACCCGGATATTTCATCATCTTTTCATTTCAGCGCATAGAAAGGGCCTCAAAA
>CAYRND010000095.1:0-15347 GCA_964425365.1 uncultured Phycisphaeraceae bacterium | reverse complement strand
CTTGGGATATTTTCGCAGCTGCGGATACGGTACATGATTACTTAAAATGCTCTAGCGGAGGTAGAGCTGGCCGCGGGGTTGATTGTGCGTGTGGAGGATCTTCGCGGCGAGTCGTTATTGAAGGTATGAATATGAAGCATATTGATTTCGAGGTCGCCGGGTTCGGTGAATTGGGACATGGTCCGACGTTACAGCGTGGATACGTGAATATGATGTCTTTGTCGGGTCCTGTTGCATGGTGGCGTCTGGGCGATACGCCGGGTTCAGTCACGGCATTGGAGGAATCGGGCGGCTATACCGGCGTGTACATGGGCACTGTGGTCTGTGGTGAGCCGGGTGTATTGTCATATGATCATGACACCGCCGCGCATTTCACGGGTGCGTCATCGCATGTCGCGGTATCGACGTTTCGTGATTTTCCGCTGACGCTATCGCAGGGTATGACATTGAATCTCTGGTTGAAGGCAGATCAGCCGTCGTCGGGTTCGATGTATGTATTCGGTAATCGCAACGCAGTTGACGGTACGGCGTTTCTGGCGGGAGTGAACATGACGACATACGGCCAGTATATTCGCGGAGGCGTTCGTGTGATCGTATCGTCTGCCGACTGGAAGCTTCTTGTTGGTGGTATCGGCGAGGATACGGGATTAACGGACGGTCACTGGCACATGCTGACGGTTACAGTTTCACCTGTGGACAACGTCATCGGGGTATACGTGGATGGTGCAGTTCAACCGGTGACGTATTTTACCAGGCAGGGTCCGTCGGTATTCACGTCTTTGTCGTCACCGCTGGTATTCGGTGCCGGCGATGACCGCGGCATACGACGAAGTTTCATCGGGTTATTAGATGAAGTCGCGGTATTCGGAGGGATTTTGAGTGGCGAGTCAATCGTCATGATCTATCGATCCGCTGTTGAATAGAACGTTTTTTCATGTATTGATGTGGAGTACCGGTTATGACAGTCATGTTGACACAGGACAGAGCGGCGTCGTTTCCGGACCGGCCATCGGCGGGCGGAACGGGTTTACGTGTTGAGTTTCTTCCGGGTTGTGACGGGTCATATCTCGGTTATAACATCGAGGGAGATCATGACGTGGTTCACAGCCGGTTCATGTTTCGTGCGTGCCCATCAAGCGGATCGCAGGTGACGCTGCTTGAATTCTGCGGCGATGACGGCGATGGTATTTCGAGGATCATCTATCAGCCGGATCAATGCCGGCTTGTATGCCGTTCCCGCCGTGACGGTGAGATCAGTTATGCCATCAGTGCTCATCTTCACTGGCAGAGTATCGAGTTGAAGGCTGACAAGCCCGGCCGAAGTTTATCGTTGTATATCAACGGCCTGTCCTGCGGTGAAATTGCGTTATCGGAATCGTTTTCGCCAATCAGGTCAGTGCGTCTGGGTGGGCTGTACAAGGACCAGTCGGCGTCGGGTGAATATCATCTTGACGAGTGGGTAATTCGAGGCGACTACATCGGCCCGGTGGTAGTACCTCCGTCGAGTGACTATGCCGACGACCCATCAAGGTGGATTGTATTGTACAACCGAGACAATGCCGATTCGGTCGCCTGGGTGCAGTATTACCGTGACGCCCGGATCGTGCCGTATGCGAATCTTGTCGGGCTGTCTCTTCCGGTGGATGAAGTGATTACGCCTGTGGCCTATGCATCGCTGGCGACGTTGGTGAGTGATTACCTGTCGATGAATCGATTATCCTGCCAGGTGATGGGGATATTGCTGGGATACGGTGTACCGGGGTATGTGAACGTTTCCGGTCGTCTCGAAGCGATCGGATCGCTGCTTCACCGTGATCATACCGGGATCGGGCCTTATGTAAACAGTAATGCGGGCCGAGTCGACGGTGATCGTCCGGATTACGCCTCATTAGTCGGTGATCGTCTGACGTCGCGTATTGACGGTCCGGACCTGTCATCGGCGATCGCATTGATTGATCGCGCGACTGATGTAACGGCCATGTCTTGTTCGTTAACAGGCAGTAGCAGGTTGTACATCGATCCGTTTGCGGGTGATACGTCGTTATACCGGCCGATTACATCTGAGATCATTTCGTGGTATCGCGGCATATCGTGCATGTCACTTCGCCTGCCGGTGGTAGTCAGTGGTGATTTATCGAGTTATGCGAATGCTGATTTTGATGACATCGAATCTGACGGATTTTTATGGAGTCTGTCTTGCGATGCTGATCCGAGCACGACGTATTTCGGCGTTTCCGGTGGTGCGCGAATCATAACGGTTCAGCTTCATTTAGCGTCTTCCGGAGCGTCGACATTACGAGCGTCCGGGCGCAGCAACTGGATCGATTCGCCGTTATGTTCGGGCTACGCTGCCGCCGCGGCGTCGAGTCGCGAATATTCTGCGAGTGCGGTACCGCGTCCGGGTCCGTTCTTCAATGCATTACGTCGCGGCTGGACGCTCGGCGAGGCGTGGTATTTATCGCTACCGGTATTACGTGAGGGTATGTATCTGGTCGGCGATCCGCTGATGACGGCGGTTTTTCCGCGAGAAGGGTGGAATATATACGGTCCGTTATCCTGTCTTGATCAGAAGCGTAGTGCATCACCATCGCTGATATTACCGTGTGAAGCGAGGGAGTTATTGATCGGTGACGACCTCCGCCCTGCCGAGGGCAAGCCGGTGTATTATGAAGTCTGCCGGATGGATTCGGATGGTCAATCGTTATCGCCGGCTTCGCATATTCACTGCGTATTCGAGGGCGGATCGGTGCATCGGCCGCCGCTGATGCCGGCCTGGCCGGACCGATCAGGTTGGCGTGTACGTACATACGGTAACGAGGTGGAGTTTATTGTTTTATGGTCTGAGCAGATATCAGAAGCGGGCATTCGAGTCATCGAGTTGATCGGCCGTGGTATTGACGGCAGCGAATGGCAGGTCGGCAGTCATGTGACGGACGCACATTCCCATTATGTGAAGCTGTCGAGTGTATTACCGTCGATTGAAGCGTGTTACTGCTGGCGTATTACCGGTGAAAGCGGTGTAACGCGTACGACGCCGTGGTCATCGCCTGTTTATCCGGCGGCGGGTCATGAACATTCGTTGACGTTAATGGAGGTCGATTCATGAGTAGTCGTGCGATACTGGGAAAATCATCATCATCGTGTCGAGTGGTAACGGAGCGTCCTGTGGTCTTTGTGGATGGCGTTATTCGACCTGATTTATGGGTGATATCGTACGCATCGGAGACGGCATTTGATTTCTGCCATGCGACGTTAGGAGGGTCGTCGGATTTGAGCGTTGAAATCGGCCGCATGGCGATCATTGCGTTGCCCTGCCGGCTGATTGACGGTGTTATGAAGTGGCGTGTTCTGATCCATGGCCGGATAGCGCGTATTCGCTTGAAGCGTCGATCGAAATGTCATGAAGATGAATTGTCGGTAGTTGATACATGGCAGGATCGATTTGCTGGTTTACGGACGCTGGAGGATATTTCCGGTTGGTTATCTTCGGTGGGTGTTTCTGCTCTATGCGGATATGAATCGTTTAAGGGAGATATATCAGATCTGCCGGGTTTTTCGACCGGTTCGGGCAATGATATTGAATTGCATCTCAGGTCATTTCTGGATCGTGCGGGTATATTTTTGCGTCGTGTCATTGAATGGGACGGTCACACGGTGACGGAGCGTCAGGTCGTATTGGAATCGAGTTGGATGCCGCAGGTGTCGATTTCGGGTACAGATGTTCTATATACGTCGGATTCTGATGTCATTTCGCGGGATGAAGAACTATCGGGTCGTGGTGCGAGGCGATACGTAGTACAGGGTGCCCATCCGGTGATTGAATCGACGTTTACGCTGGTACCCGGTTGGGATCCAGGTTTGGAGGATGAGTCTGAAGATTGTTACAGTCGATCGTCGAGTGATGATTTTGATCGATACAGGAATGTATTTCGGTACTGGTCGTTGAACGAGGACGGCCGTTTCAGTCGTCCGCCGTACGATCGTCCGCTGGTATTCGACGCCGGTGTATTTTTCGGTCAGCGTTTGGGGGCGTCTATTCCGCTGCGATTTCTGCCGTGTATATCACGAGATCCTGACGGCCGGTGTTTGGAACCGGTAGTTGAATGGAGTCAGGACGGTGGTAACAGTTGGTGGATATATCCGGGCGGTTATCAGGTTGATACGGATACTGCGTCGGTGTATTTCGATGATGATGTCTTGCCATCCGGTGTGATAACGTCATGGCGCGGGGGCGAGCTGATGGTACGAGTAACGGCGTCGTTACGTTCATCCGAGCGTATGGTGATGAGCCGGTGGCAGGGCAATCCGTTCAATGGTATCGAGCCGGAGTGCGTGTATGTGATGGGTGATGTTTTCAAGTTCAGGGAGGTGTGTCGTGATTCGCTGTTTTACGGCGATGTATCAGACGGTTTGAGGTCGGCGGATGAAGTGGATGACAGTACGGCGATGTCAATATGGCTGGTTCGTGAATCGATGATCCGTTGTGGAGATCGCGGCTATTCGGAGGTGAAGCTGGTGCTGGCTGGTGACTGGACGGTATTGCATCCGGGTTGGCGATTGTTGGCGGGGGGTAATAGTAATGCGTTGGTTGTTGATCGGGTTGAATGTGATTACGGCGTGGAAGTGCGTACGACGGTATACGGGAGGATTTGAATCGTGGTTTACTGTTGAGGGTCAAGAAGCACGGGTATTCGAGTCGGTGGCCGAGATCGGGGCAAAGTTACCGTGAGGGTCAACTTGCGGGAAGGGTCGTGGTATTTTATTCTCATATTTATGGCTGACTATCGTTGTATGAGTCTGGTGCTAGTGGTGATGATGTCGGCGGTATTGGTATCGGGGTGTATGATCAAGGGTCATGACGAGGAAGCGAGCGGGTTGGTTGAGGGGTCATCATTCTGGCGAGCGGATCCTGTTTCGATGCGGATATACCCATCGACGCGTTTTGTGATGGAATCGGAGAAGCCGCTATTGGAGGCGCGGATCGAGTTATTCGACGCGATGGGTGATTCGATCAAGAGTTCCGGCCGGGTCCGAGCGGAGCTTTTTGCTGTGAGTGATTCACCGTCGAAGACGATCGGTCACCGTCTGTATATCTGGAACATATCCCTGCAGACGCTGGAGGATCAGCAGGTGTATTATGACCCGATTACACGAGGTTACATCTTCCGGTTGAAGTTGGATGAGTTTGATATCGCGATGAAATCAACGCTGCTTCGCATGACGTTCACACTACCGACGGGCAATCGTCTTGAGACGGAGGACATTGTCCGCGTGCAGTGGTAGTGTGCGGCGGGTGTGGTTATTCAGTGAGTGACTGCGTACTGTTTGATTTCGGATACGAGCCGGTATTCGAGGTAGGGATCACGACCGACGGGTTGCCAGTATCGAGGCTCGATCCCGCGGATTTCCAGTTCGTGCGGTATTTCTTTCAGTCGTGAGAACCCGGCACCATGTGAGGCGTTTGTCATTCGCAGGGCAGGTTGTTCGAGTCGTTCGAGGAGGACTTCGACTCGGAAGCGGAACTGGTCGAATGTGGACTGGCCGGTGTCGGCAGTTGCATCCTGGATTGCGTCGTTGTCGTTCTGAAGAACGGGTTCGAGCATGATTGTGACACGTCGTTGCATATGGTTGAGTGTAGACAGCCACATCTGTTGCGGTGTACTGTTATGGTCGCACCAGGGTTCGAGTACGGTGGGGCTGGTTTCCGGGTTGGTTGTGATGACGCCGAAGCGGTAATCCTGTCGATCGATCTGGAACCCACGTCGGCGCAGCACTTCGACGCCTGCGTGGAAGAAGTGTTCGTATTCGTCGGCGTTGATGGTCAACGGGTTATCGAGCAGTGGTACGTTTCTGGCGCATGCGGTAGTGAGTAAGGGCATGAGCATGAGAAGGGTGTATTTGAGCATGCCGGTGTTCATGGCGGTATTGTATATCCGGGAGTGTTGGTGACAAATTGCCAATCAGGTCAAGTTATGTATGGTGGTTAATCCGGTACTGTTGTTCGAATCCTCATGATCGTTACAAATGGAGGGCATATTCGTATGGTATCGGGCCTGGGGGGGGCAAATAGCCGGTTGGTTGCACAAGCGGAGGTCTCAGGCAGCCGATGTTAATCGCGTGAGCGATGAACACGATCATATTGAGGGTGGGTGCGAAACCGAGCCGGTTTCAGAGGATACCGTGCTCAGGAAGTCGAGAAATCGTTGGGATGACGTTCCGCTTCAGAAGAAGGTAACGCTGATGATAGCGGCGACGTTGATCTGGGGTGTGGTGGTGGGCATGTTCGAGTCGCTGATGGGTTATCAGGTATTTCCGATGCTGCTTGGTATCACGTTCTGTTTTGCTGCGATGATGTACCTGGGTCAGCGTTGGATAACGGAGCCATATGACCGTCTGGTTCATCGCCTGGAGGTGATATCACGCAGCCGGCAATCTGCGAGGCTGAAGGATCTACCGGCGGACCGTCATGATGAGATCGGCCGCATCGCCCGTGCCATGCGAGACGTCTGCACGGTGGCGATACAGCATGACATGGAAGCCAAGCATTTGAGGCGAACGTTGGACAGCAAAATCACCCAGGCGACCCAGCGTGCCACGCGTGTGCTGAGTGACATGGCCATGCGTGATCCGCTGACGAACGTGGGGAACCGTCGGTTTCTGGACCAGCATCTTGAATCGCTGGCGGAAGCCAGCCGGAGCAGCCGGATGGACCTGATCTGCCTGTTGATCGACGTGGATCATTTCAAAGCGGTGAATGACAAACACGGTCATGCGGCTGGCGACGAGTTGTTGGTTTTTGTGGCGGAGTTGATCATTGCGAGTGTGCGTCATGACGATTTGAAAGTGCGTCTGGGCGGTGATGAGTTCATGGTACTTCTGCCTGGCGCTTCGGTGGAATATGCACACAAGCTGAGCGGTCAGTTGCATACATTATTCAATCAGCAGATCCGGATGAAGTATCCGGGCGGGCCGAGGGCGACGCTGTCGATCGGGATCAGTTCATTGAACGGTGACAACTGTCTGAGCGGTGCAGAGCTGATGGAGAAAGCGGATAAGCACCTGTATACGGCGAAGCGATCGGGTCGTAACCGGACAGCGGACAAGACGTTGCCTGCCGCGGGCTAGTGTGCATCGCCAGTCGATACACGATCATTTCCTTTACCTGTTTGAACAGGTGAGCGTAATAAAAACCGTTTCAGGATTTCCCAGCGGCAGGTGAGCAGGGTTAGTATATAGTAGCGTAGTCAGTCCATGCGACTGGAATATAATACGGGATGGCGTTTTTATTACAGGATGGATCGTTAACATGGCAGAGACAAGCGCATCAGAGCGTCGTAATCGTCAGCCGGCGGTAGCGGGGATGTTTTATCCATCTGATCCTGTCGAGTTACGCGATCTGGTGAAGCGGATGATCAGCGAGGGTCAGGAGTCGGCATCGTGTGTTCGGTCCGGGCGGTTTCCGAAGGCGGTGATTGCTCCGCATGCGGGCTATGCGTATTCGGGTGCGGTAGCGGGTTCGGCCTATGCGGCGATCCAGGCTGGTCGCGGCGTGATACGTCGCGTGGTATTGATCGGCCCGGCGCACCGAGTGGGCTTTGCGGGTGTCGCGAGTACAACGGCGTCGGCGTTTGATTCACCGCTGGGCGTTGTACCTGTCGACCAGGCGTCGATCCGGCAGTTGGACACGCTGTATTTCGTACACACATTGGACCAGGCGCACGCGTTGGATCATGCATTGGAGGTTCAGTTACCGTTTCTGATCGAGGCGTTATCGAACTCCGAATCTGTTGAGTCATCGTTCAGTATTGTGCCGCTGCTGGCCGGCCAGATCGGTTATGATCACATAGCTGATTTATATGATGTGTTATGGGGTGGTGACGAGACGTTGATTCTGATCAGTTCTGATTTATCGCATTACAAGGATTATGCAACTGCTGTCCGCACGGACGCATCGACGGCGAAAGCGATCGAGTCGAAGTGTGCAGGGTCGTTATCGTCGGAGCAGGCGTGCGGGCATGTAGCGATCCAGGGGATGTTGGAAGCTGCATCACGTAGGGGATTGTCGGTCGAGTGTGTTGATCTTCGTAATTCCGGTGATACGGCCGGGCCGAAGAACCAGGTTGTGGGTTATGGTGCGTTTCTATTCTGGTCAGATGAATCGTCGGCGGTGGGTAGATCGGGTTTGAGTGATGAAGAAGTGGAAGATATTGAATCGATCAGCGAGGAAGACGGTCGTGTACTAATGGAAGTGGCGCGTTCGTCGATAGCGTATGGATTGAAGCATCATCAGCCGCTGAAGGTCAGTTTAACGGATTACAGTGATATTCTTCGATCACGTCGAGCGGTATTTGTGACGTTGAAGATTGGTGACTCGCTTCGCGGCTGTATCGGGAACCTGGAGCCGCTGGCGACGCTGGTGGAGGACACATCTCGCAATGCTTTTTCTGCGGCGTTCAGTGATCCGAGGTTTCCGCCGCTTGGCGAGCAGGAGTTCGAGCGGATTTCCATTCACCTGTCGATTCTGACATCACCCCGGCCGGTGTCGTTCACGAACGAGCGTGATTTGATTCGTCAGATTCGACCTGGAGTAGACGGACTGATTCTGGAGCAATCAGGTCGTCGTGGTACGTTTCTGCCGTCGGTATGGGAGTCGCTGGGCAAGGCGGAGGTATTTTTATCGCATTTGAAAGTCAAGGCGGGTTTGCCGCCGGGGGAGCTTACATCTGCTGCGAAGGTGTGGCGTTATGAAGCGATTTCGGTGGCGTAGCGTCGACACCTGACGGCATCGTGTGATCATGGCAATGATACTTGATGCGTTCCCCGATGGATCGTGTTTGCCATGCCGCTCATGATTAATACGTTATTTCGAGAGTATTCGTTAGATAAAGGTTTATGGTCGTTTGACCTGTTTCATGGGGAATCTGATTTCGTATTCGCCATTGAGGCCGAGGTTGGAGCCGGGTAATTTGAGGATCAATTCATCGGCGAATGCGTAGGGTTGTGCGAAGATGAGCATATCTTTGAGGGGTTCGTCGTGTGTGACGGATCCTGCGTCGACACGTCCGAGCGGGACATTTGCAACGCCGAAGGTAACGCGTTTGTAGGATTTACCGAGGTTATCGCACAAGGTAGCGAGCGACTGGCTGCCGCCGAGGCATTCGCCTGCCCAGGTTTCATAGTGGTATTCCTTGTGCTCGTCATTATTGAACAGTGTCAGTTCGATTACGAGTTGTTCATGTTGCGAGAATTTTTTCGATTGTGTGATCTGGTTGACGAGTGTACATTTTCTGACTTCGGCATCGGTGACGGCGATGACGAGTCCGCCGATTTCAACGTGTCCGAGTCCGATGACTTTTTTCTTTTCCGGTTCGGGTTTTTTCGGTTCGAGTTCAGCCAGGAGTGTATCGTTCTGTTCGCGTAGTTGGAGATTTTCTTCGTAGAGTTGCATATTCAACTGTCGCATGCGTTCGAGTTCGGATTAAACGACGTCCATATCCTGCTGTACTTTACCTGCCTGTTGTTTGACCATTTCGATTCGCTGGTAGAGTTGTTCGCAGAGCAGGACGAGTGTATCGCGATCGAAAGAATCGAGATCGGGTTTCTGTTCCTGCGCGAATATTTTCAGGCAAGGCATCCCAAGTATCAGGGCGATAATCAACCACCGGAACGGACATTTCATGTTTATGCTCCCTGTCAAACTGATTAAATGTGACTATTGCCGGAGAGGACAAAAACCCCCAAGCATGTCATTACTGTAATGAGTGGCATTATATCATCCATTCCGCTGCCGGTTCAACCGTTTCAGGTTTTAAATATAACCATTTACTGTATTTATACTTCCAACTCGTTAAAATCCCGTTCAACTTTGAGAAACTGCCCTTTGCGGGGTCCACAAAAGCATAGCAGCGGCTACAATCCCGTAGTTGCTAAACTGGTATAAGGAATTCACATGGCTGACAAAGAGACATATGACCTGATCATCATCGGCAGCGGACCGGGCGGGTACGTGGGGGCGATTCGTGCGGCTCAACTGGGCATGTCGGTTGCGTGCATCGAGCGAGACCGTCTTGGCGGTGTGTGTCTGAACTGGGGCTGCATACCGACGAAGGCATTGCTGACTGCTGCTGAGCTATACCGTAAGATCCGGCATGACGCCGCCGCATTCGGGATAGATACGGGAGAACCGCGTCACCATTGGGACAAGGTGATCGGGCGATCTCGCCAGGTTGCCGACCAGCTGAACAAGGGCGTGCGGTTTCTTTTCAAGAAGAATCGGATCGACGCGATCGAGGGTCACGCATTCATTTCGGAGCCTGGCCGAGTGTTTGTGTATGACAAGGACGACACTTTACGTCAGGGCGAGCCGGTTCGCCTGCTGTCGTCGAAGCATATTCTGATTGCGACGGGTGCTTCGCCGCGATGTCTGCCGGGTCATGACTTCGACGGCGAGCGGATCATCAACTCGAAGACGGCGATGCTGATCGAGAACCAGCCGAAGTCGCTGCTTGTAATTGGTGCCGGTGCCATCGGAATGGAATTCGCCTATTTATACAATGCGTTCGGAACGAAGGTCACGGTAGTGGAGCTGCTGGACCGCTTGCTACCGATAGAAGACGGTCAGGTTTCCGAGGCAGTCGCCCGGTCGTTCAAGAATCAGGGTATTGAATGTCTGCCGGGTCACAAGACGTTATCGATAGAAAGGACTGATAACGGCATACGCGGTACGGTATCGCCTGGTGGTGACGAATCGACTACACGTACGATCGATGCGGACGCGGCGTTGGTGGCCATCGGTGTGACCGGCCGGTTCGACGGTTTGTTCGAGGATACGCTCGGTCTGAACGTTGAGAACGGACATATCCGTGTGGACCGTCGCAGTTATGAGACGAGCGTATCGGGTATTTACGCCATTGGTGACGTAATCGGCCCGCCGTGGCTGGCGCATGTCGCGTCGGAGGAAGCGATTGTCTGCATCGAGCGTTTAGCGGGTCATGAAGCGGTGGACATTGATTATGGAAGTGTGCCTGGGTGTACGTACTGTCATCCGCAGGTAGCGTCGA
This sequence comes from uncultured Phycisphaeraceae bacterium, assembly GCA_964425365.1. Taxonomy (GTDB): domain Bacteria; phylum Planctomycetota; class Phycisphaerae; order Phycisphaerales; family Phycisphaeraceae; genus CAYRND01. Next base: position 4,287 of record CAYRND010000095.1, on the reverse strand, counting down.
TCGGTCTGACGGAAGAGTCGTGCCGGGAGCGAGGCATTGATTACCAGGTGGGTCACTTCCCTTTCCAGGCGTCCGGCAAGGCTCAGGCGATGGGAGAAACTGAAGGGTTTGTGAAGCTGATCACCGATAAGCAGTACGGCGAGTTACTCGGCTGCCATATGGTGGGCGCGAATGTAACGGAGCTGATCGCCGAGCTGGGTCTTGGCAAGCGACTCGAGGCAACGGCGGGTGAGATCATTGCCACGATGCACGCCCATCCGACGCTGAGCGAGGCGGTTCATGAAGCGGCTCTCGGCAGTGCGGGCAGGATGATTCATTTTTAGAAGCAAGGAGTGTTTATGCGTATCGCGATTCCAATGAAGGAAGGTATATTCAGTCGTCATTTCGGTCAGTCGGATGCGTTTGCGGTGTATGACATGAGTGATGACGGCGCATCGATCAGTGGGAAAGCGGTTCATGGCCGTGGCAGCGGCGGTTGCGAGTCGTTGCCGAAGTGGATTGCGGAGTTGGGAGTTAACCGCATTCTGGTGGCGGGTATCGGCGGCGGTGCGATCGAGGGTCTGGCGCGTGAGGGTATCGAGATCATGCCGGCGGCCGATCTGGACAAGCCGGATGATGTACTCGCCGCCCATTTGAAGGCCCCGCAATCGGGCGAGGTGACTTCGTGCAGTGAACATGGTCATCACGGTCACGGTCATCAGCACCGTCATTGCAGGCATTGAGCAGGCCATGTCAGAGCTGACGGTAACAGTTTTAGTTGAGAATGCGGCGTGTGCTCGCGGTTTGATCGGCGAGCACGGTCTGTCGTACTGGATTGAACATCGGGGAAAACGTATTCTTTTCGATACGGGTGCGGGTACGGCGTTATTTCACAATGCGGAGTCGATGGGGATCGATCTTGCCGGGGTTGACGTGATCGCCGTGAGTCACGGCCATTACGATCATACGGGTGGTTTGCTGCGGCTGCTCGATATGGTCCCGCGACGCGTACCGGTTTATCTTCACCCGGCGGCGCTGCAGCCGAAGTACAGCGGATCAGGGGGTAGAAGCCACAGTGCGGGCATGACTGATGACGAACTGTCTGCGATCCGATCCTGCGGTCATGAGCTTGTTTTTACCGAGCAGGTAACGGAATTAGCCGAGGGTATTCATCTGACCGGTTACGTCCCGCGTACGACTGATTACGAAGACACCGGGGGGCCGTTCTATCTCGATGCTGAGCTGACCCGGCCCGATCCGCTGGACGACGATCAGTCGCTATACATTGATTGTTCCGGCGTGACTTATGTTCTACTGGGCTGTGCGCATGCGGGTGTGGTCAACACGCTCGATCATATACGAAGCGTAACCGGCCGCGGCATTGACACGTGCATCGGGGGTATGCATCTATCGTCTGCGGATGAAAATCGATTGAGCGGGACGGTGGCTGCGTTGAGAGGTATGGGCATCCGGCGCCTGGGTCCGATGCACTGCACGGGCATGGCGGCGTCGGCGAGGTTATGGACGGAGCTGCCGGGTCGTTGTCTGGAATGCCATGCGGGTTCGGTGATTCGATAAGATCAGGTCAATGCTGATGATGTGTGGTGAGTGGGGTTATGTTACTGGCACGTGCGTTTCGAGTGAGATATACTTCAAGTAACATGGATGTAAATCAAATGAACGATTCACTTGATCTCATGCCCGATACCCAGGAGACGGGAAAAGCCACCGCCATTCCCGAGAAGACCGAATATCGGGGACCTGCGACTGTTCACACGGCTCATCTCGGCGACGCCAGGCAGCTTGACTGGATTGACGACGCCTCCGTTCATCTGATTGTGACCTCGCCGCCGTATTTCAATCTAAAACAATATCACGAGCATCCTTCACAACTCGGCAACTGGGACGACTACAATGATTTTCTCGATCAGCTCGATGATATCTGGCGGCATTGTTACCGTGTACTTGTACCGGGCGGCCGGCTCGTCTGTGTGGTCGGCGATATCTGCATATCGCGTCGTCGTAACCATGGCCGGCATCATGTTCTTCCATTACATGCCGATATTTCAGTTCGTTCCCGCCGGATCGGATTTGATTACCTGACGCCGATCATCTGGAACAAGATCGCCAATGCGCAATACGAGGTCCAGGGCAACGGCGGCGGGTTCCTTGGGAAGCCGTACGAACCGAATGCCATTGTGAAAAATGACATTGAATACATTCTTATGCTTCGCAAACATGGTGCTTATCGTAATCCAAGCGCCGAGCAACGGTCCTCATCGCGTCTGACGAAATGGGAGCAGCAGAACTGGTTCAAGCCGATCTGGTCTGATGTCCCCGGCGCATCGACGCGTCGGCACCCGGCGCCGTTTCCCGTTGATCTTGCTTATCGGCTGATACGCATGTTTTCATTTACAGGTGATACGGTTCTCGATCCGTTTTCAGGTACGGCCACGACAACAATTGCCGCGATTCAGGCGGACCGTAACAGTATCGCGAATGAAATTGATCCTGATTATTACGGTCACGGCGTTGAAAGAATCCGTGAAGAAATCGGTCAAGGTGTTCTGGGGAAACCCGCACCGGTTCTTGTACTGCATGACACACCGCACGAATGAGTATAGCCTGCTGATCACGTTATAATGGCGATCAACATCAATGCGATCGAACAAATGATGCCTGAAGCCGTTCGACACTTCTGGGCCGAACGACATCATGCCGTTTCTGCACAGAAAAATCGGGGTATAAATGACCGGGGAAACCGGGCAGGTGTTACTGCAGGTAAAAATATGAATGGATTTATCGCCCTGGTGAGAAAGCTGATATTGGATAACGGCATTAACGATGCCGATATTTATTCGGATCATCGACTGAATATGACTATACCGGGCTATTACCGTCCGACTAAAATTTGGGATCTGCTCATTACACAGGAGAGCAGATTGCTTGCAGTCATCGAGTTCAAATCACAGGTTGGCCCTTCATTCGGCAATAATTTCAATAATCGCGTTGAAGAATCACTGGGCAACGCTGTTGATTTTCTGACGGCCTATCGTGAAGGTGCATTCGGCGAGTCGTCGCGTCCATTTCTTGGCTACTTTTTCGTTCTTGAAGAATGTGTGGAATCGACACGGCCTGTCCAGTTTCAATCACCGCATTTCAAAGTATTTGAGGATTTTGAAAACACAAGCTATGCACAACGTTATGAAATATTATGCAGGAAACTGGTGCACGAATGTCTGTATGACAGTGCCGCACTGGTTCTGACGGCAAGTACAGATGTGCAAACAGGCGGTTACAGATCAATGAGTGATTTGACGAGTGTAAATCGGTTCTGTGCCATGCTGGCGGGGCGTATATCGGCGGTATCAGGGGTATAAAAAGCATATCTATCACGGTTATTTTTCATGATTTATTCAAAATGCCGTAGATAGGATCTACACCTTGCGAATGTCTGTCAGTAAACGTCTGATCGCCACTGCACGGACATTATCGGCAAGGTCGAATGTATGATCGCCGGCGTGTATGACCTCCACGCGATCGAGTTTCAAATCCGAGCATGCGTGTTTGATCGAAGGCGTCAACTGGGGTGAAGTCGTACGCTTGATTTCAAATCCGATTCTCTTTCTGCCGCGAACCATGAGCAAGTCGAGTTCTGCGCCTGCGTGAGTTGCCCAGAAGAAACATTCTTCTGTCCCGAATCCGAGCAATCTGACCAACTGGTCGATGACAAATCCTTCCCACGAGGCGCCGACTTTGGGGTGTGATTCAATATCAACCAGCGTCGGCTGATTCAGCAGTGTATGCAGAATACCGCTGTCGCTGATGTAGACCTTCGGCGAACGCACTTGTCGTTTGCCGATCTTTTCATGCCAGGGCTGAAGTTGTCTGACGACAAGTGCCGATTGCAGATGGTCGAGATAATGCCGAATGGTTGTATCGGCGACACCGAAAGCACGGGCGAATTCAGAGGTGTTCCATATCTGGCCGTGATAATGAGCCAGCATCGTCCAGAACCGGCGCATGGTGGTTGAGCTGGTATTGATACCAAGTTGCGGTAAATCGTGTTCGAGGAATGTCTGAACGAACGACTTCCGCCATTCAAAGCTTTCGGTCTGTGACCGTGCGAGATACGAGCGTGGCAGCCCCCCGCGTTGCCACAGTTTCAAATGATTCTCCAGCCCCATTCATCGAGTGAAAAGCCACCGAGTTGGTGATACACAATCCGTCCGGCTAACGTCTCCGAACTCTGCTTAACCCGGATATTTCATCATCTTTTCATTTCAGCGCATAGAAAGGGCCTCAAAA
>CAYRND010000094.1:0-15506 GCA_964425365.1 uncultured Phycisphaeraceae bacterium | reverse complement strand
GCTTGTCGACCTCTGGGTACCGGTGGGCGACTGCCTTGTCAAAGTAAACCATTACGACACGCGAATCGGCGCAGCGGACAGTATCGCAGCGGAAACAGTGCTGTGGCTCATTACCGCACAGGTACAGCATGATACGTACCGGCTGCCTGTCAGCGCACGTTGACTCTGTAAAATAATCACCCATCATGACACACTCTGACCACAGCCGCGATACACCCCTGCTATACCACGAACTGGCCTGTCTCTGGCCGCTGATCAGCCCACCCGAAGATTATCTCGCGGAAGCCGAATTGATCGACCGGATCATCCATCGCTGCTTGACCGTTATACCTGGAAAAACAACGTTGCTGGAACTCGGAGCCGGCGGAGGGCATACACTTCATCATCTCAAAGATACCTTCGTATCAACGGCGGTAGATGTATCTGATGCGATGCTCGATAACCTTCGCAGATTGAATCCGTCAGTCAGAACCCTCACCAGTGATATGCGATCACTTGAACTCAATGAACAGTTCGATGTCATTCTCCTGCATGACGCCGTCGATTATCTCTGCACTGAAACCGATATCCACGCCACACTGAAAAACATCGTCAATCATCTGGCCCCCGACGGGGTGGCCATTATCGCACCGACCTATACCACGGAAACTTTTGTGGATGGCGATGCCGAATTCGATTCGCGTGGCGATGATATCCGTGAGCTGACTTATCTCTCTTACGTACACGATCCCGATCCCCAGGACAATACGATCGAGTTGATTCTGGTCTACCTGATTCGTGAACATAATCAGGTACGTGTGATGACGGATCGACACCGATGCGGATTGTTTTCAACCGGCCGGTGGCTGGCATTATTCAGCGATGCCGGGTTGACCTGCGAGCCCGTGAACAATACGGCTTCAGACTCGCCGCACACCCTGTTCGTCTGCCGGCCATGTTGATAACACCGGCGAAAAGCCCTGCATAAAACCCTAATTGTATCACCTGTTTGAAAACTGGTAAAATGCCTCGCTCTTTGCCGCATCCTGCGTACCGGACGGATAACCCGATCCAGCAAATGAATTAAGGATGGCCACGATGACACAGGTGACCGGAAGTACTGCCGCAAAGTCGATGGACCAGATCGTTGCGCTGTGCCGACGACGGGGTTTTATCTTTCAATCGTCGGAACTGTACGGCGGAATCAACGGGTTCTGGGACTACGGCCCGCTGGGTACCGAATTGAAACGAAATTTGAAAGACGCGTGGTGGACGGATGTTGTCAAGTGCCCCCCTGTCGGGCCGGACGGACGAACCATGGAGATGGTCGGGCTCGACTGTACCATCATCATGAATCCGAAGGTATGGGTGGCCTCGGGACATGTATCGGGCTTCAATGACCCGATGGTGGACTGCAAACACTGCAAGGCCAGGTTTCGTGCCGATCAACTCCTTACAAGCCAGTGCCCCATCAAACCGAGCAAACATCCCGGCGAACATGACAAATGCGAACTCACCGAACCAAGAATGTTCAACCTGATGTTCGAAACGTACGTCGGTGCCGTACGCGATGAGAAATCCAAGGCGTATCTTAGGCCCGAAACGGCCCAGGGTATCTTCGCGAACTTCCAGAATGTGGTCGACACGTCACGCGTAAAAGTGCCGTTCGGTATCGCGCAGATCGGTAAGGCGTTCCGAAATGAAGTGACGCCGCGAAACTTCACGTTCCGAAGCCGAGAGTTCGAACAGATGGAAATCGAGTTCTTCATCGATCCATCGAGCGCTTCGCAATGGTATACCTACTGGCGGGATTCTCGCTATGCCTGGTGGCAGTCGGTCGGACTGGCCGGCGAAAATCTCCAGTTGCGAGAGCATGACCGCGACGAACTGGCACATTATGCACGGGAAGGTGCCGGTACCTCAGATATCGAGTACCGGTTCCCGTTTACTTCGCCCGGCTGCGGCGAACTCGAAGGCGTGGCGCATCGCACCGACTTCGACCTGCGACAACACGCCGAACACAGCGGACTGGGCGATAAACTGAAATATTTCGACCAGGAAAAAAAATGCCATTATTTCCCTCATGTGATCGAACCGTCAGCAGGCGCTGACCGCGGTACACTTGCTATTCTCTGCGAAGCGTTTACACCCGACGCGTCTCGACCAAGTAAGGTCTATATGAAATTCACGCCTCGTATGGCACCGATCAAGGCGGCCGTCTTCCCATTGGTCAATAAGGACGGCATGCCCGAGGTGGCGCAGAAACTTTACATGGATTTGAGAAACACATTCACCGTTCAGTTCGACGTGAAGCAGAACATCGGCAAACGTTACGCACGGATGGATGAAGCCGGCACGCCCTACTGCTTCACCGTCGACGGCGATACACTCAAAGATAACACCGTGACCGTACGTGACCGCGACACATTATCGCAGGACCGCATCGCAATCGACAAGGTCAAAACATTTCTGGTTGAAAAGATCATGGGACAGTGAAATATACTCGATGCTCAATTCAACTCTCAGATCCCCGATTCTGAACGGGAGAAAACGTTTCAGGCTTATGGGGCTGCATCCCTGATTCCGTAATGACTATTTCTCCCTGTGCAGGAAGTTCGGGTTTCTCCCGGCGGGTGATCGAAACGTCAAGACCCAGACATTCAATCACATCTCGTTCGACGATCGAACGAAGCTGCTCACGGGGAACGTTCGGCAGGTTGCTGCCGTGAACCAGTGTATTGACCGAGTACAATGTTTTGATCGCGGCCTCCGGCGTACAGAAGGGGAAATCGCTCGCAAAGAAAATCTGGTGCATCACGCCACGCTGATGCGCCTGCAGCATGGCGTTATACAACTGCCATGGACGGGTGATCAGGCCGGACAGGTCGGTATAAACCTGACGGTGTTTCGCCAGCAACGCCAGCGTCTCATCCACCCAGGGATCACCGAACCCGCTGATAATGATCTTCAAACCGGGAAACGATCTGGCAATTTCATCAATCAGGTGCGGCCGGGCGAACGCCATCACCGCCGACGACGCCAGTGTGCCCGCCGGCTCGATGATGATCGGTAGATCGCTTTCCTCACACATGCCGTAAAGCGATATCAACCGGCTGTCCGACGGGTGAAATCCCTGTCCCGCCGGACTGATCGTGATCCCCTTGAAATCCAGGTCCATGGCATGGTTGAACTGGGCCGTGATCGAACCTTCGGCCGGATCGATACTCGCGAAACCGACGAACCTGCCCGGATGCTCTCGCAGATAATCCGCCACCTTTTCATTACGAATCGATGCGCCAAGCAACTTGCTTTCTAAACCAAGCACAAACGCCAGGTCGACCTTGATCATCGCTTCCTGATGCGAGCTCGGTGAGGCCGACGGCCGATGCCATGGCTCACTGTAAATACGACGCTGCTGGGCGAGTATCTGCTCGCCAAGCGATTCCGAGGATTCCCACATCCGCGTGTGTACATCAATAATCATGTTCGCCAGCCTTTGTGTTAGCCGCCATGATCCTGTTCATACTGCTCGGGTGAGATCAGATCATCAAGCTGGCCGGCATCCACGGGACGGACCTTGATCAGCCAGCCTTTATCATACGGATCTTCGTTGATCATGGCCGGATTATCGATCACCGCCTGGTTGACTTCCATGACCTCACCATCGATTCCAATGTATAGCTCGCTCGTCGCCTTCACCGACTCGATTTCACCAAAACTCTCACCCTTATGAATCCGCCCGTCACCCGCGGAAATATCAACATAGGTAATATCGCTCAGCTCATCGACGGCGAACCGGCTGATCCCGATCGTGACCAGTTCGCCATCACGCTTATGCCATTCGTGCGTTTCCAGATACCTCCGATCGTCGGGGCTTGCCATGACCTGCTCCTTGAACTTGTGTGTCTATGCGATGATAAGAGTTTCATGCTCGGATAACAATGCCGATTCGCATTGCCATCGGCCTACCATGCCGGCGTCCCGGCGTTTTCCTTCGATAACCGATTGGAAAACTTTCTTGATAAAATCACTTTTGTTGTCTTTTTGACAATAGTTTACGGCAAACCAGTCAGATTGACCTCGCCCATTGAATCAGGATATCCGCCACTTCCGGTCGGCTGAATTCCTGCGGCGGACGCTGACCCTGTTTGAGCATCTCACGTACCTTGGTGCCGGATAGAAACACCTTCTGATCGGAGCCGTGGGGGCAGGTCTTGCCACTGGTCATGCCCTCGCAGGCATTGCACCAGGCCGAGTGCTCGAATTTCAGTGGGGTGATCTTCAGATCGCCTTCCTCAAGTTCGTCGAATATAAGCTGGGCATCATAGGTACCGTAATAGTCACCCACCCCTGCATGGTCACGACCCACAATAAAATGGCTGACGCCGTAATTCGTTCGCACAATGGCATGAAGAATCGCTTCACGTGGCCCGGCATAACGCATGGCGGCGGGCATAACGGTCAGCATGGTGCGATCAGAAACGTAATAATTGTCAATAATGGCTTTATAGCAGTTCATCCGGACCTCGGCCGGAATATCGCCCGGCTTGGTTTCACCAACCAGCGGGTGAATAAGCAGACCGTCTGTGATCTCCAGCGCGCATTTCGTCAGATATTCGTGCGCGCGATGGATCGGATTCCGTGTCTGGAACGCCGCCACCGTCTTCCAACCTCGCTCGGTAAAGGCCGCTCGGGTACGCGACGGCGGTAGACGATAATCAGAAAACTGTTCACCCGGCTCTTTCTCTGGTGTCACAGTAATGACATGCAACCCGCCGCCGATCAGCCAATCGCCTTCCTCAATGACCGACTTGACGCCCGGATGAGCAGGGTCTTCCGTCCGGAACACATTGGGTATCTCCAGTTTCTTGTCATGCGGATAAATCTCTTCAACATCCATGACAGCCAGCAAAGTTCCGTCTGAATGATATAAAGCCGCCTTACTACCTTGTTTAAGCGATGCTTTGACCGTCTCACCCACCGCAAGGGTAATCGGAATCGGCCAGACCAGACCACTGCTGAGACGCATATGGCGACAGATACCCTCAAAATCCGCCTGCTTGACGTAGCCTGTCAATGGACTGAATGCACCAATAGCGATCATTTCAAGATCACACGCCTGCTTGGCGGACAGGGTGATGGAAGGAAGCCCCGTAGCGGATGCTCTCAGCTCAGTGGCTTTGCCTGCATCGACAATACGGTTAACAAGTGTGCCGCCATGCGGCAAAATCAGTGAACTGCTGGCCATAACTTATTTCTCCTGACTGCGAACCGGTTGTGATAACGAATCGTCGATATTAGTAGCCTACGCCCCACCGGGCAAACACGGATTTGTCTGGGCCCGTAAACGAACCTATCCTACAACGGTTTATGAAATTGTCATGCTGGAGCACATCAATGCAAAAATCTTCCTATATGCCTTTATTATCAGTAGTTTATGCGTTTTCAATCATTTTGATCGGAAACTTGAACGCTCAGCCGTTCGGCCAGAGTCTGGCAAATCAGGTTGATCAGGCTTACAAAGACATCGATCAATACCACGCCACCGTGAATTTCAGGATGGAACGTGAAGCCGGTCGATGGACGAGCATCCAGAAGGGTGAATTCATCATCGCTTTCGATCGCCTCAATGAGCGGCTCAAAGTGGATACCCCGGATACCGATCTCGTGATCGGTGACAAAAAGCTTCGGTTCCGGCTCAGGCAGGTTATCGATCGTTACGTTCAGACCGATGCGCCTTCACCATTGACCTATGAAAAACTGACAGGGGATATCCCCTTCCTGTCACAGTGGCCACTGGTCGACCTGGCGATGCTGCTCTCGGAAAAACCCATTCAGGCTATCAGTAATAACGTATCAAGCTCCGCCACAACCCTTTCGCCGGATGACGACGGACGGCCTCGGTTTCAATTCAACACGACCGAAGGGACTTTCACCTGTTCCGTCAACAGCGAGACGAAGCGGATCGAATACGTCGAGGTGGACGTCGATACCGCCGCCATCGGAATGGACGACGGCAGTACCATGAAATTGAAGTACCAATACATCACCGAAAAGGTCAATGTACCGCTGGATAACCCCGTGTTCTCTTTTGCAGTCAACGCCAACGATACGGTCGTTTCATCCGTACAGGAACTGGTTTCCGGCGGAGGAATGGGAGGCGGAAAAGGCGAACATCGACTGACAGATAAGCCGGCGCCGACATTCGACCTGAAAGATATGGACGGCAACCCGATTAAAATGAGTGATATCGATTCAAATGTGGTCGTGCTCGACTTCTGGGCCACGTGGTGCCCACCCTGCCGTAAAGGATTGCCGGAGCTCCAGACAATCCACGATTGGGCGAATGATGAAAAACTCTCCGTTTCGGTCTACGCCGTCAATGTCGGCGAACGGGTGAACGATGCACGACGGTTCTGGGAACGGCAGAAATTCACCATGCCCGTTTTAATGGATACCGAAGGCCGGATTGCCTCGGATTACGGCGTTGAGGGAATCCCGCAGACCGTGGTCATTGCAGGCGGCATTGTCAGGCATGTCCATGTGGGACTGGCAAGGGATCTGGCAGGTGAACTGAAACAACAGATCAAGACGCTCCTCAACGAAGACAACGACACCCCGAACTAACCGGCGTCAGGCTGCCGTCGATGAATCATTTTTCGATGATGCCTTCTTGCTGTCGGTAGATGACCCTGTTGGACTTTCCTTCTTCACCGCCCCATCGGTTTTCTTGTCGTTGCCTGATTCGGTTTTCTTATCCTTGCCCTCGCCCTTTTCCGCCTTCTCAGCTTGCCTGTAACTGTCCGAACGGTAATCGGTTTCGTAGAACCCCGAACCCTTGAAAATGATACCGGCACCGGTTCCGATCAGGCGTTTCAGCTTGCTTTTACCGCACTGCGGACATTTTTTCAGCGGCTTGGCCGTGATCGACTGGAACGATTCGAATTCGTGCCTGCACGCCTCACATCGATACTCATACGTCGGCATCAGGAAATCTCCCAAAATACACACATGTCAAGATCGATCCTCAGATCGATCGGGACGGTACATCGAATATCAAATACAACCCCCTGGTATACCGGCCTGTTCCCGCATTCAAAAACGACGCTATGCCGTCTCACTGCGCCACACTCACTTTCGCAGGACGAATGGTCTTGCCTTTGACGGCGTAACCCGGCTGGAGCTGCGCGGCCACATGATTTGATGCGATCCCTTCAACCTGCTGGTGCATCAGTGCCTCGTGGCGGACCGGGTCGAAACCTTCGCCCGGCTTCACTTCGATCTTTTCCAGGCCGTATCGTTGCAGGGTTCGAAGCAGTTCATCTCGGACGATTACCATCCCTTCGATCAGGCTGCCCGCCGTCGTCTTGTCAGGATCCACTTCAAGTGCATGATCGAAATGATCCAGCACGGTAACCAGGTCACGCGTGACCTCCATGATCTGCTGTTCAAGACTGATCGACAGGTTCGCCTGCGATCGCTTGACGAAATTCTGATAATCCGCTGAAACCCGAAGAAGACGGCCCTGCAGTTCATTACGCTCCTGTGCCAACGCCGACACCGAGTCGGACGTGCCGGTGTCATGATCAGCGCCGCCGGTTTCCCGGCCGGCGTCTTCGCAATCAGACGGCTGCTGGTTCTCGCAGGTATCATCTTCACCTGACGCCTGCATTTCCGATAATGCGGCGAGCTCGCTTTCTGCCGTAGGGCACGCCTCTTCATCATGACCCGTGTCCTTAGTTGACCGGTTGTCATTAATCTTGATTCTTACCTTGTTGCCGGCCGAAGGTTCATTCTGTTTTTTTCGCTCACTCATGGATCAACCTCGCCTGCAGTCTATGCGTTCACCGGATGTTATTGTCAGACCGTTATGATCCGATATAGGTTTTAATCTTATCCCAGAACCCGTTGGTCTCAGGCATCACATCCCTGTTTTCCGTTTCCGCAAACTCGCGAAGAAGTTGCTGCTGCTTCACCGTAAGCTTCTTCGGTACTTCCAGCATGAGCACGGCGATCAGGTCGCCTCTTCGCCCACTGCGGAGATTGGGCAACCCCTCCCCGTTGATGCGAAGAATATCGCCATGCTGCGAGCCGGGTTTGATCGTCAGTTCATGACTGCCGCTCAACCCCGGCAGATTCAGTTTAGCGCCGAGCGCTGCCTGGGTAAAGCTGATCGGTACTTTCAGAACAAGGTCATCACGGTCACGAACGAACAGGTCATGATCCGATACGCGTACGACCACGTGCAGATCACCTCTCCGGCCGCCGAGCATACCCGGCTCACCTTCACCGGGGACACGAATCGCCTGCCCCGTATGAATACCCGGCGGTATTTTCACCGACAATACCCGCTTCTTCGGCGTCCGTCCCGTTCCTTTACATGATGGGCATTTCTCCTTGATGACAGTACCCTTGCCACCACACGACGGGCATGTACTGACCATCCGGAACATGCCGCCGAAACCGCTCTGCGCTATCTGACCCGACCCGCCGCACGTCGGACAGCTCACAGGCTTCGAACCCGGTGCACTGCCCTGGCCGCTGCACGTCTCACAGATATCCTGGCGGGTGAAATCAACTTCCTTCTCAACCCCCGCCGAGACTTCTTCCAACGTGATATCCACGCCGGTTTCCAGGTCATATCCACGCTGGGCACGCGTTTGAGTACGGAAACCACGACGTGATCCGCCGAACATATCGCCGAATATATCATCGAACATCGAGAAAATATCCCCGACGTCCATGTGCGAAAAGTTGTGCCCGCTCGTCCCGCGTAGACCCGCATGCCCGTACTGATCATAAAGCTTCCGCTTCTGCGAATCGGAAAGGACTTCATACGCCTCGGAAGCTTCCTTGAAGTGGATTTCAGCGTCCTTCGAGCCGGGGTTACGGTCGGGGTGATATTTCATCGCCATCTTGCGGTAAGCGCGCTTGATCTCCTCGTCGCCGGCAGTACGCTCGACGCTCAGTATCTCATAATAATCGCGTTGCGTGGCCATCAATTTCTATCGCACTGAAGGTAAAAAAACCCAGGGACAGTCAATCCCTGGGTTGTTTCATCGGCTGATTCATCGGCCGCTGCTCCAATGGTTTCGCGTTTCCAGACTCCCGAACCATCAGGCGACGGCGCCCGCTACGGGCTCTTCATCGTCTTTCAGCTCGGTCACCAGTACGTTCGTGGTCAACATCAGACCCGCCACGGAGGCGCCGTTCAACAGGGCTGTTCTGGCAACCAGTGCCGGGTCGATGATGCCGGCCTTGACCATATCGACATATTCACCCCGACCGGCGTCATAACCGTAATTGCCGGTGTTGGCCTTCACGTTATCAACCACCACGTAACCGTCTTCCCCGGCGTTCTGAACAATCTGGCGGAGCGGCACTTCCAACGCCGCGCCGATAATATCGAATCCCAGCTTGTCGTCGCCGCGTGCCTTGTCACGTGCTTTCATCACAGCTTCGATCGATCGGATAAACACCACACCCCCGCCGGGGACGTAACCTTCCTGCGCCGCCGCCTTGGTCGCGTGCAATGCGTCGTCCACTCGGTCCTTACGTTCCTTCATTGCAGTCTCCGTCACCGCGCCGACGTTGATGATCGCCACACCGCCGGTCAGCTTCGCCAGACGCTCCTGGAGCTTCTCCTTATCATAGTTGCTCGTCGTCTTCTCGATCTGGGTACGGATCTGGTCAATCCGGGTATCGATGTCCTTCTTCTTGCCCTGGCCTTCAATGATCGTGGTATTGTCCTTGTCGATCACAATCTTCTTGGCACTGCCCAGTGCATCGAGATCAAGCGTTTCCAACTGAATACCGAGATCTTCACTGATGAAGGTCCCGCCTGTCAGCGTCGCAATATCGCCGAGAATCGCTTTTCGCCTGTCGCCGAAACCCGGCGCTTTGACCGCAGCGACCTTCAGTACACCACGTAAACGATTCACGACCAGTGCCGCCAACGCTTCGTTTTCAACGTCCTCCGCAATGATAAGTAATGGCTTCTGCGCCATAGCCACCTTGTTCAGCAGCGGGAGCAGATCGGGCAGGTTGCTGATCTTCTTTTCATGAATCAGAATCAGTGCATCCTCCAGAATGCATTCCTGCGTATTCGGATCGGTCATGAAGTATGGCGAGAGGTATCCCTTATCGAACTGCATCCCCTCGACGTATTCGAGCGTCGTGTCGGACGCTTTGCCTTCCTCGACCTCGACCACGCCTTCGGCACCTACCTTGTCGATCGCCTCGGCGATCAGATCACCAATCCTGGCATCGTGATTAGCCGATACGGTCGCTACCTTACGCAGGTCATCCTTGCCCTTGCACTTGACGGCCATGTTCTTGATCGCTTCACACGCCGTATCCGACGCGGCAAGAATGCCTCGCTGCAACGCCATCGGATTAGCACCAGCGATAACATGTCGCAGGCCTTCCTTGAAGATCGCCTCGGCCAGCAGTGTCGCGGTCGTGGTGCCGTCACCCGCTTTATCCGAGGTCTTCTTCGCCACTTCTATCACCATCTTGGCACCCATGTTCTGAAATGGCTCAGGGATCTCGATTTCCTTGGCCACCGAGACGCCGTCCTTGGTGACGGACGGACTGCCATAGGATTTCTGCATGACTACGTTCCGGCCCGTCGGACCCATTGTCACACGAACCGCGTTGGCCAGCTTCTCCAGACCTTTACGCAGCTCCACTGCCGCCTCGGCTCCATATATCATCTGTTTCTTTGCCATTGTCCGGCTCCGTTCTGATTAATAAATACTGATCATTTTCCCGCTTTTTTACTTCTCGATGACGCCGAGCAGTTCACTTTCACGCAGAATCATATACTTCTCATCATCGATTTCGATTTCTGTCCCGCTGTACTTGCCGTAGACTACCACATCGCCTTGCTTCACGTTCATCTCAGCTCGCTTGCCGTCGTCGGTCAGTTTGCCCGGCCCGACGGCGATCACCTTGCCGGTCATCGGCTTTTCCTTCGCACCTTCCGGTAGATAAATACCGCTCGAAGTCTTCTCTTCAGCCTCCGTGGGCTTGACCAGTACGCGATCTTCCAGTGGTTTCACTGTCGTCTTCTTCTTGTTTGCAGTTGCCGTTGCCATGTTATGCGTCTCCAGCCTGTTTGCTGTGTTCAGTAAATATGTCCGATCGTATCGGATACAGGGAATCGATACGAACCCGTTTCAATTACATCATGCCGCCCATGCCACCCATGCCCATGCCACCCATACCACCCATGCCACCCATGCCACCCATGCCGCCGCCCGGATGGGCATGTTCATCTTCATCCTTCGGCGCTTCGGTGACAATGCAATCACAGGTCAACAGCAGCGTTGCTACGCTGCACGCATTTTCAAGGGCCGTGCGATCGACTTTGACGGGCGTGATGATACCCTTTTCCACCATGTCGCCGTATTCCAGCTTCAAGGCGTCGAACCCGAAATTACCCTTTCCTTCCAATACCTTCCGCACAACAACCGTGCCGCGCTCACCGGCGTTGTCGGCGATGGATTGTGTCGGCACACGCAGTGCCTGCTTGACCAACTGAACGCCCGCATCTTCATCTTCGCTGGTGGTCTTGACCTTATCCAGCGCCTTGAGCGATCGAAGGAAACTGACACCGCCGCCGGGAACGATCCCTTCTTCCACCGCCGCACGAGTCGCATGCAACGCGTCCTCGACGCGAGCTTTCTTTTCCTTCAGTTCCGCTTCCGACGCCGCGCCCACGTTGACCTGCGCAATACCGCCGGCCAGTTTCGCCAATCGTTCCTGTAGCTTCTCACGGTCATAATCGCTTGTCGTGGTTTCGATCTCGCGGCGAATCTGCTCGATGCGGCTCTGTATCGCCTTCGACTCGCCCGCCCCTTCCACGATCGTCGTATGCTCGGAATCGATCGTCACTTTCTTCGCCATGCCGAGCTGGCCAAGTTCGATCTTGTCCAACTCGATCCCGAGATCTTTCATAATGGGGTCGGCACCGGTCAATACCGCGATATCACCGAGCATGGCCTTCCGGCGGTCGCCGTAACCAGGCGCCTTCACCGCACAGACATTCAATACACCTCGCAGTTTATTCACGACCAGCGTCGCAAGTGCCTCGCCTTCCACATCTTCTGAAATGATCAGCAGCGGCTTCTTCGCCTGCTGAACTTTTTCAAGCAGCGGAATAAGCTTCTGGATTGAACTGATCTTGTCTTCATGAACCAGAATCAACGGCTTCTCCAGCACGCATTCCATATCGTCCTGGTTGGTAATGAAGTTCGGACTCAGATAACCACGGTCGAACTGCATACCTTCTACCACGTCTACGTAGGTCTCGAGGCTCTTGCCCTCCTCGACCGTGATCACGCCGTCCTTGCCGACCTTCTCAAATGCATCGGCCATGATCTTGCCGATTGTTTGATCGTTATTGGCACTGATCGCCGCTACGTTCGCAATATCCTTTTTCTCATCAATGGGGACCGCCAGCTTCTCCAGTTCCTTGACGACGACACCCACCGCTTGCTTCATGCCACGGACCATGGCGTTCTGATCGATGCCCGCAGCAACCTGCTTCATCCCTTCACGGAACAAAGCCTCTGCCAGAACGGTCGAGGTGGTCGTCCCGTCGCCCGCTTTATCCGAGGTCTTGCTCGCCGCCTCCTTCACAAGCTGCGCACCCATATTCTCATTCTTGTCTGCCAGTTCGATCTCCTCGACCACAGTCACGCCATCTTTGGTAACTGTCGGTCCGCCCCAACTTTTGTCAAGGATCGCATTTCGACCGCGTGGCCCGAGCGTGCTCTTGACCGCCGCAGCCAGTTTCTCCACCCCCTTCAGCAGGCTTGCACGTGCATCGGTTTCAAAGGCTAATTCTTTGACTGCCATGTGGTAGGACTCCCGAATCGTGTTCCAGTGGTTCTGTTAAATCAATTCCGTCTACGCATTGTCCCGCTCCGGCAACCCCCGGCTGGCTGCCCGAGCATGCGATACGCATGCTACATACATGCATGACGTCGTATTGGCATATTCCCATGCAATTTGAATACCCGCTTCACCTTCTATTTCCAATCCCTCGAATTGAAGTTGCAAGACATTGCAAATAATAGCGTTAAAATCTGATGCCCGCGGCAATGCCTTGAAATCAATGACCAGGTCATGCTGTCAGCTTGGCAGATGACCATGAACCGGCCTGACAGGACTGCCGTTTGACAATTCCATACAAGTAGTCTCTACATCAGCACCTACTGTCTTATGATTCGCGACTTCATTTCCGACTGACATAAGACCGCCTCATCTAACACGATGCCTCGCCCCGCCGGGACGATCAAGATATACAGCTGGCCAAACAGCCAACACACCCGATAGCCGCTATTGCCGGACAACCTATATGCGTATAGACCGTATAAACCGGATAAACCATGTTATTGCACACGTTTAAATCATATGCCTCAAGTGCCGGCCGCGACTGTGACGATAATCTGTAATGGGTGTAGTGGTTGTGTAACTGAAAAGGACTATGGAGTCGATTGACCATGAGTGTCATGGGGACTGGAATCGCAGCGGGGGTGGCCCAAACGGCCCAGCAGGCCCAGCAGGTATCACGCCGACGCGATAAAAAGCACACAGAGGATACTCAAACCGCCGAACGAACACGGGAAATCTTCGAACGACAGCTACGGTCGCTCGAAGAAGACGACGGCAGTGAAAGCACACAAGTCAAAGTCCAGTCCGAATTGCACGATCGGGATCACCCGCTTGAAGACGTGACACAACGACACAAGCCCAGGCAGACAGGTGATACCACCGGCCAGAATGCACCGCCGACGCACGAATACGACCCCGACGTCGTCGCAGAAGTACTCGAACAGCTCAGCAGGCAGGCCCAGCCGGAACTCAGTGCCGAAGCCACCGCACAGGCCTATCGAAAGCGAATTATCGAAAAGGCACAACAGCAGCCCGATCAGCCGCTTTATAAACACCTCGACCTGGAAGCCTGATACCCACAACTACACCAGCGACTCCATTAACAAATATATAGTCGCTTCCTGACACATACATACCTCCATAACATCACCTTTTGCGTTACAATCCAGCTTATGTGGGCAGTCGCTTGCTTTATATTATTGATTCTCCTTGCCGCCGTGCTCCTCTGGGGCGCTATCCAGCACAACGAACGCAAGGCAGCCCGACGCGAATGCAGCCGACTGATGCACGCCCTGAATGAATCCGAACAGCACGGCAATGCCCTGAACCAGGAACTCCATCACCTCGAAACTCAAATCGCACTCATGCACCAGCAGCAGGAGCACATCGAACAGCGTGCGGCGGAATGCAAAACACAATTTGAAGACGCACAGAAACTGGCACGCGAAACGTTCCACACCCTCGCAGGCGATGTCCTGAATAAAACCAACGAACAGTTCCTGCAACTGGCGAAAAAAACGTTCGAAAGCGAACAGAAAGACGTCGCCGCCGAACTCGATAAAAAACATCAGGCCATCAAGGTCCTGATCGATCCCATTCGGGAAAAACTGGACAGCTTCTCTCGACTGTCGCATGAAATCGAACAGTCTCGCAAACTCGCCGAAGGTGCACTGAAGCAGCAACTCGCCGGCCTGATGGACGACCAGCGACGACTGAGAATGGAAACCGGCAACCTCGTCAGGGCCCTGAGACGACCCGAGGCCAGAGGCAGATGGGGCGAAATGCAGCTCAAACGCGTCGCCGAACTCGCCGGTATGATCGAAAACTGCGACTTCATCGAACAGAACTCGATCGTCACCGAAACCGGCTACCGCCGGCCTGACATGGTCGTCAAACTACCGGGCGATCGCTCCATCGTCATCGACTCGAAAACACCCATCGACGCCTTTATCAGCGCCGTCGAGGCTGCGGACGATAACGAGCGAGATCGATACCTCGACCAGCACGTCACACAGATCGAAACCCAGGTCCGAAGCCTGTGCAGAAAAGATTACGCCGCTCAGTTCGATCGTTCGCCCGATTTCGTGGTTATGTTCATCCCGGGTGAAAGCTTCCTTTCCGCAGCTGTCGAACGAAAACCCGATCTCATCGAAAGCGCCATGACGCGAGGCGTGGTCATCGCAACACCAACCACGCTCGTGACACTACTCAAAGCCGTTGCCATCGGCTGGCGAGAACAGCAGGTCGCCCAGCATGCCAGGCGAATCAGCCTGCTCGGACAGGAACTGCATGAACGGATCGCCGTCGCCACCGAACACCTGCAGAAACTGGGCAAAAACCTCGAAGACGCCGTTAAAACCTATAACCAGTTCCTCGGGTCTTTCGAATCACGCGTATTATCCACCGCCCGAAAATTCAAGGAACTCGGCGCCGACTCCGCAAAAGAACTACCGGCCGACGCCACCGCTTCCCAGATCGAACGCCTGCCCCGCGATGTCAGGAATAAAACAGAATCAGTCGAGCAGTGATGCAATGGGGAGCAGAAATTCAAGGTTCAAAAAAATAGTTGTTTATCACTACAGCGCTATCAAGGTCCCCTGGTGCGCTTCAGTCGTGACCTGATC
>CAYRND010000093.1:0-15560 GCA_964425365.1 uncultured Phycisphaeraceae bacterium | reverse complement strand
AATTACGCCAAGCCTTGATAGAGAAATATTTTGCAGCTTAAGTTCATGCCATTCGTGTTACCTCCTTTTTCAGGGCCTTACGGTCGATCTCATGGAGCGGTGTAGATCAGCCACAAGCCGCCGAGGATAACCAGCACGCCGCAGACACGACGCAACCACGTGACAGTGCCGCTATTCTGATTCCAGTTCAAGTATCGCTGTACCCATCCGCTGGCCGAACCGGCTGCGACGATGATCGAGCAGTGACCGATGCCATAAAGCAGCAGTAGAGACCCCGCGAAGATCGGTTGATGCACTCCGACTTTGAAGGTCACCCCGAGCACAGGCGCCATGTAGGCGAATGTACAGGGACCAAGCGCGATGCCGAAGATTATACCCAGCAGCAGCGCCGCCGACATGCCTTTGCGATTGACCGAAACATGGGCCGGACCGCAGAACGGCATCGGAATAACATCCAGCAGGTGCAGGCCGACCAGAATGAATATGACCGCCACGACATAGTATGACCATCCCCCGGCATCACCCGCGATACGTCCCGCTGTGGCAGTGATTATGCCCAATACCGCAATGGTTATAAGTATGCCCAGCGAAAACAGCGTGGCCAGCGTAAAGGCCCGGCCGGTGGTGATTTTGCCCTGACCGTTGACGAACCCGATCACCAGCGGAATGCTCGCGAGGTGACAGGGACTGAGCAGAATACTCAGAACACCCCATGCGAACGCAGCAAGCAGTGACAGACCCATCGAAGCCGACATGGCACTGTCGAGTTGCTCGAACAGTTGCTGAATCACGAGCCGACCTCCACGCTGGTCGTCGGCTCGAATTCATAGCCCAGCTCCCGCCATTTGCCGAGAATGCTCTCGCGTGAATAAAAACCCTCGTGACGGAACAGCTCGTTGCCTTCCGCATCGAAAAAAATCTGCGTCGGGATCATTCGGACCCCATAGGACTCGCCCGCTGTCCGGTCCTGCCACACATCGATGAAGGTAACATGAAACTGGTCATGGAAGTCTTCACGAAGCGATTCGAGAATAGGTTCCATTGCCTTGCACGGAATGCACTTGCCAGCACCCAGATCAACAAGGCGAGGCAGAGGATGTGCGGCCGCTACGGTCGAAGTCGTACGGCTGGACTCAATTGCCGAGCCGGAGGTGTCCATCGACGGGTCTCCGGTCGACTGCTTCAGAACCACCATACCGATGGCCGCTGTCACGACCGCCACCAGAATTACAATCTTGATTGGTGTACGCATCACGTTACTCCTGAATCAGAGGTTCTATGGCCTCGACGTTAAGCAGTTTCCCCTCGCTTTTAACCTGGCCGTCCACGGCCAGAGCAGGCGTCATCATCACACCGAACCTGGTGATCTCACTCAGATCAGTCACCTTCTCGACCTGGTAGTCGATGCCAAGTTGGTCAGCAGCAGCCTTGGCATTCTCAGCCAGCTTCTGGCATTTGGAACATCCGGTGCCGAGGATTTGAATCTTCTTCATGTTGTATCCTTTCAAGTCAATGTGCTGCGGTTCGACTTCGACGAACAAGCATGGTCTTAAGTAAGGTTTAGAACAGTGATCCGTAGACCCAGCCGGTCACCGTGCTCATTGCAACCACCAGCGACACGAACACCAGCGTCTTTCGCGTGCCCAGTACCGAGCGGATGACCAGCATGTTCGGCAACGACAGCGCCGGGCCGGCTAGCAGCATCGACAACGCAGGACCCTTCCCCATGCCACTACCGATCAGTCCCTGGAGAATCGGTACCTCGGTCAACGTGGCGAAGTACATGAACGCACCAACCACCGAGGCAAACAGATTCGCCAACAGCGCGTTGCCGCCGACCAGCGAACCGACCCATTCGCTGGGGATCATACCTTCCTCGCCAGGCCGGCCAAACAGGAAGCCCGCGATCAGCACTCCGAAAAACAGAAGCGGTATGATCTGCTTGGTGAACCCCCACGTCTGATCGAACCACTCGTTCGCCTCGTCGGAACGTTGGCCAACGGAAAGTATCACTGACAGGCCGATTGTGGCCACGCCAAATGGAATCATCGCAGCATAGGGCAGGCCCCGGTCGTAACCAGGCAGATTCGCACCCAACGTTGGTACGATCCACTGAACACTTAACGCCCAGGCAATCACCGTTGCTGATACGACCAATACCATCTTCCACCATCGGATACCGAACCAGATGACCAGGATACTCGCCAGGGCCACGCCGAAGACCGTGGTCATCATCCATTTGCTCGACCAGATCAGGTACCACAGCCCCGAGTCTTCCTGCGGCTTGCCCCAGTTGGCGAAAACGAGGATACCGACCATCGCCGCAAAAGAGGTGGCCGTCTGCCAGAGCGGCCGACCTTCATCATCATCCTCAAACGCGGCAACATTGGCCGCACGCTGCGATTCTTCCTTACGGTAAATCAGGTGCATCGACAGGCCGATCACAATGCTGAAGCCGATCGCGCCGATCGCGCGGGCAGCGCCGAGCTCCGGCCCGAGCACCGCCGCTGTCAACACGATCGACAGGACATTAATCGCAGGCCCCGAATAAAGGAACGCCGTCGCAGGACCCAACCCCGCACCCATCCGCCAGATACCCGCAAACAATGGCAGCACTGTGCAGGAACAGACCGCCAGAATCGACCCGCTGACCGACGCCACAACATAAGCTGCCGGCTTGGAAGCCGTCGGGCCGAGATACTTCATCACCGCCTTCTTGCTGATGAACACCGCAATCGCACCAGCGATGAAGAACGCCGGAACCAGACAGAACAGAACGTGCTCCTGCGCGTACCACTTGGTCAAGGCCAGTGCCTCATTGATCGACTGGTCAAACCTCGGCCTGCCTGAGGGTAATGCGAAAAATACACCATAGCCGATCAGCCCCAACAGAAGCTTCTTCCACTCCTTGCATACCAGAGATGATTCCCGCTGCTTGCAGAGACATGAAGTTTCCGCAACCTGCGTCGGGCTGTCCGCTGTTTTAGAGTTGATTGCCATGCTGCTCATGATGAATCTGTGATAAGTGAAACACATAGTGGATCGAATAATACGCGTCGACACCTACTCAGACGCCATCGCCTTGGCCTGTTCCTTGATGTTCTGCTGAATCGCACGCGTGGCGCAGTTCAGAAAGTGCAGCACGCACGGTGTCCGCAATGAATAGTACACCTGCAACCCTTCCTTACGCGCCTTCAGTACGCCGGCAGTGAGCATGATCGCCAGGTGCCGGGATGTGTTGGACCGCTCCGCACCAATGCACTCGGCGATTTCACAGACGCAGACTTCCCCATCCTTCAGAAGGTCAACAATCGCCACACGCACCGGATGTGCCAGCGCGCTGATTATCCGCGACTGCATCTCGTATCGCTGCCAGGCTGGGTTGTTATTCATGATGCGTCCACAGTATGTGAGTATGTGATGATTTTATCACAATAATGCCGGCTGTCAATGGGGAAGCGGGGCGGCGATGGAAAATGAATGCCGCCGGCTATCTCGCTCACCATAAGAAACATCAAACCCCTTGTCCCAGTCGACAGGACAACATGAATGCCAGGTTAAACCAGATGTTGCAGGAAAATGGGTAACCGTCCGACCAACCTTTCAGTTACTATCTTGGCTCGCAATTCAACTGGGCGCCGGATTGCTGAATTAGTTAAGACATCTTCCATCACGCTGCATCCTCCTGCAACATCTGGTCTAACTTGGCTTTAGCAGTTTCGGCCCACGATTGCCATTTCGGTACAGACATTGCCTCGCCACTTACATAGACATCTTCCGGGGTCAATGGATCGCCTCCGGTTTCCGGTAATAAGGCCCAGTGCGGCCGAATCTTGTTATAACGGTCTCGAAAGGTCACAAGACTTTCACGGGCATGCGAGGGACTTTCGTACAGCTGCCAATACACCTCCTCTTCCTTCAAGGTCCGATGGAATCGCTCCAGCAGGCCCAACTGGGTCGGGGTGCGGTACTGAATACGTACATGTGAATAAGCTGATTGAACGTATTCATTGAAACGCCTGGCAATGAACGTCGAGCCGTTATCCGTCACCAGAAAGGGCGTTTTGGACAACGGCCCATGAATCCGCTCGGCTTCCTGACGGGCCAGATTCAAAGCATGTATTGCCTCGACGGCACAGTAACTGCTCGTCAAATATGCCGCCAGCACATAGCGTGAATAATAATCAATCACAGTAATCACATACCACCAGCCATAGCCCGGAATGTGAACATACGTCACATCCATCTGCCACAGATCATTCGGTTGATCCGGCAGTAGTTCCCACAGACGGGCGGCCTGGTACAGGATGGCAGCACGTGGCTTTTTCCGCTGTAATAACCCTTCGTCCTTCATAACACGGTAGCACTGGCGATTGGTGATCTGTTTACCCTGCCTGTGGCAGATCACGGCGATACGCTTATAGCCGTACCATGGATAAGTCTGGGCTGTTTTGATGATGTATTGGCGAATGACCTCGGGAATGACTTTGGGCCGGGGACCTGGCCGCAACCGGTCTCGCTTGCGGCGGTGATACCAGCTGGAGGCGGGGATCGACAGGTGGTGCAGGACCCCGCGAATCTTTGCTTCAGGATGTTGGACAAGACACTGTTGCTTCTGAGCTCGAAGTTCCTGGTCTAGTGGGGTTCGTTTTGATGTTTTTTTAAAATGTCGTTGGCGATGGTCAGTTCACCGATGACCCGCTTGCTGTAACGCAGCTTCTTCTCAAGCCGGTTGATCGTCTGGTCACGTGGATCGGACTTCTGCCGCTGGTTGCTGGCCAACTGGATCTTGCCGCCTTCGAGAAATAGATCACGATAGCGGTACAAGGTGGGTTCAGATATCCCGTATCGACGCGTCAGCTTCGATGCCGGTTCTTCCCGCCTCAACAATGCCATAACTGCTTCCATACGCTTCTCTAAAGATAATTCGTTACGCTTTGCCATTGATCGATTCCTTCCATCTGAATGGAAAATATCTTCCCGGATGGAAGAACGTCTCTCAACCTGGTACGCCCAAAGAATTCCGAGCTATACAGCAGTGGATTGATTACGAATCGCCTGCCGACACGCCTTATTCCAGAATGTTCCCCAAAATGATAAACCTTTACTGCGTGCCCAGCTTATACAATCTGCGCAGATCAGCCAGGATGGATTCCAGATCATATCCGCGCATACCCAGTGCCTTGAGATCGATTCTTTCAGAAGTCATTTTTGCAATGAATGCAGCCATATCCGTCTTAACGGCCGGAGGAACTTCCGACAGAGACTCTGGATCAACGATCTGATATAGCCGAAACACGTCATTCACGTGTTTCCTGATGTCTCTGTTGTCAATGGTATCGCCCATGACTTTGCGTGCAGTCAGATCGAGCCAGGCTCGCGCCTTCAGTGGGATCAAACCTTCCGGACCGACGACGGACAGTCCATCGATATAACGGGATGTGGAATGAATGAACCTGTAATACTCAGTGTCCATGAGAATCGCTGATAAACTGGAAACTTCTTCGGCTGTTGGAACAGGCGTCAGGTGACTCCCCTCTGCAATCGGCAGGCCGTGCGGTGACCGTGAGAAGAGTTCCAGCATGAACGGGAAGCCATCGGTCCCGGGTTTCTGGAAACGATAAAACTGTTTGTCGCCATCTGCTTTCTGGCGGACCTTGTAGTCGCCGTCATGCACAAATGTCCAGAAGGCTTGAACAAACGCCGTGTTGAGCAACTCGATGCAGAGGACAATGTCCAGATCTTTCGTGGCACGAAACTCAAGGCCCGCTGCTGTCATAGCCAGATCGCACGCCGTACCGCCGATGAGCAGGTACTGGTCGGAATGATCCCGGAATCTGTCGCGGAAAACAGCGAGCCCTCTTACCATTTGAATCTCCCGATCATCTCATCGAGTGCCGCCTGAACACGTTCGTTCCCGTTCTCTTTGAGCGAGAGATAAAGCGACAGTTGATCGACAACACCCTGCTTCGCGAGCAGGTCAGGTTGATAACGCCAGATTTCAATTTCCACCGCATCCGGATCCTGCCTGGGAATGAGCATTTTGTCCTGCCAGTGCGGCGATGTTTTCCAGTCACGTTGATGCAGCGCAAAAACCGGCTGTGCGGGTGGAGCAAGCATCGTGTAATGTGAAAGTGCCGCCAGGCCGGCCTGAAGGTGCTGCGGATTCGGGTGCGGCT
Organism: uncultured Phycisphaeraceae bacterium; assembly: GCA_964425365.1. GTDB lineage: Bacteria > Planctomycetota > Phycisphaerae > Phycisphaerales > Phycisphaeraceae > CAYRND01. Next base: position 9,381 of record CAYRND010000093.1, on the reverse strand, counting down.
GACGAACAAACATCCGTTTGATAACCGGGCTTCGCAGGAATGGCTGAGCCTTTATCCAGATATCATGTTTAGGGCCGGCGAAGTGGAGCCTGCGCTCCCTGCCTCGCCGCGCTACTTCAACCAGTTCGGCGGCTTCGAGTTCATCAAAGGCCCTGGTCATTGTCATCGGTGAAAAACCCAGTTCAAAAGCCATTCGGGCGGGAGTCAGATGCGCATCGGTTCCCTTGAGTAGCCAATGGATCATCATCACCTGCGTGGCAGGCATGAAGCCTTCAGGGATTTCTCGCCGCCGCCTGAAATGCTCGCGGAAATCCACGCCTAGCATGGGCAGATACATCTGGTTGCCGGGTACCACGAAGGATACTTTATATTCGACCAGACGCTTGCGGTTGTAGGATGTCAATTGATTCCGTACATAGATCACCTCTGCAGCCGATTTCTCCCGCACTTGGTCCATATGCTTGCGAATCACGCCCGCCGACTGCTCCTGTTCCGCTTCATCAATCATCAGTAGACAGTGCCTGTCCATGAGTCGGATTTCCCGGAACCCGTAGCACTTACGCAGAAACGGAGCAAGGCGTGCGGCGCCTTGCCACGGGCTTGTGGTCAATACAACGCCAAGCGTCTGGTCCAGATACTTCTCAAGTTGCCGAAGTTCAACACGCATCTTGCTGATAATATCCTTGTTTCTGAATAATATCATATCAATTGTTATCATGCAATATATATGTTATCGTTGGCTTGTTCTTATAACTTAACCTCAGCCATCCTTGCGGCAAGATACAATATAAGGAGAAGATTTCTGTAAGTCGTTATATATAAGTAGCATGCAATGCATTTGCGAGGCAGGCCTACACCGTATCCCGGTGTCCGATGCCATACCTCTGATACTGAAGCATGCATGCAGCTTCAATGCACACTATTTAGTATTAATACCCGACCTGCCCGACTCAGTAGCCATAAATGGGATATCCAGGGAAACCAGTGGGGGCAGATCCCAACTAGCAACTAAGATTTATACAAATTGCATGTCGTATTACAATAACGAGCGATTATGGCCAGACCAAACTTCCCTGCACACACAAAAAACCCGAAATTCCGACCCCGACGCCCGCCCCCGACCCCCAACCTTGAACTCTCCTCCCCTTCATATCCTTCACGACCTTCATGGTAAAAACCATCAACCATCTGCGCCCATCCTCCCCACCTGCGGACAACAACCCTCTCCTCCGCGACCTCCGCTCGCAATAATAAATCCGAAATACCGATGAACGAAAACCAATCCCGATACCGACCCCGACACCCGACCCCGATACAGAATCCGACCCCGACCCCCAAACTTGAACTTTGAACCTTTAACTCCCCCAATTGCTTCATGGTTCTCCACCCCAAGCCCCAAGCCGCTTCACGCCCCAAGCCACCCCACGCCACAAGCCTCACAGCCATTTGCGGATCAACAATCTCTTCTCCGCAATTTTGCGACGCTCACGATGAAATACGCGGGAACTGATCCTGCGAAGCACCCGGGCCTGACCGGTCATCACAGTGAATACGTGCAATGACACTGTCATCAGGCAATTCCTCGGGCATGACTTCATTGATGTGTACGGTGTCCAGACTTTCGTTTCGTTTCAGCTTCTTCAGGATCGCCTGGTGCGCTCGCCATGACCGGTTCGCAATACTGTTCCGCTGGCGATACTCCAGGATGAGCATGAGAATAATACTGATATTATAAAGCACTATCGTGGTGAACAACCCGAGCAGTGCGTATTCATGAGGCTGACTATCCAGCCGGGCGTGGAAGAAGAACAGGTCGCCCATGGCATGTAACTGGCGCTCGAGGTGACTGCTGCCCAGCGTCTTCGCCAGCGGCATTGTGGGGAAATCCTCACGGAACAGGCGAGGCAGATCGGGAATCATCGCCCACAATCCCCCTGCCGTCATCGCCAGCGGGAGAAAGCGGTATCCTCGCCGCCAGATCAGACTCACCGCCCCGCCGATAACACTGGCGCCGCACATCCCCGCAGCAAAATGCATCGAAGTCCATGCCATGGATTACCAGACCTTCTCTCCTCACAGCTCTATCGTTCATGCCGCCTGATAACGCGAAAGTCGCCCATGATCCAATGTCGGCTTTTTTTCGTCTCGAATTTGGTCATCCGACGGATCTATCAGGATCAGCCGCGCCGCCGGCAGCAATCGGTTCAGAAACCGCAGCAGTTCACGGGCACTGCCCCGCCAGGTATGCGACGATTCCACCCACTGACGGGCCGAACCGCCCAGTTGCTCTCTCGCCTGCGGATCGTTCCACAGACGCCTCAGCTGCTCCAGCCATTCCACGGGACTGCGGCAGATCATCAGCGGCCGGGACCCCACCGGCAGATCCAGACCTGATACCGCATGCGGCGAAGCGAGAATCGGCCGGCTCATCGCAGAGGCTTCCAACAGCTTGTTCTTGATACCCGCTCCGCATCTCAGCGGAAGAATCGTAATCGAATTGCTCCATGCCTCCGTACGGATATCAGGCACTGCCCCTACAACCGTCACACCCGGCAGATCGGCTAATCGTCGTACACGAACATCCGCGTTCTTACCCACAATCCGCCAGGTGGCGTCAGGCCAGTGAAGACGGACCTTCGGCCACAGCCGCCTTGCGAACCAGCACATCGCATCAACGTTCGGCTCGAAGTCCAACCTGCCCCAGAACACCAGGCTGTGGTCTTTACTCCTGCATGAGGAGCTATCCAATTCTTCATGACGGTGGTAATAATCAAGATCAACACCGTTACGAACCGTACGCGTCTGCCTGACGCCCGCAAGCCACTTGAGCAATCTCGTGTCGCGTGGACTCACACCGATGCCGCCGTCCACACCACGGACGAACAGCCACTCGAGCATCGCGTACAAACCGATCAACCGGAAGCGGTGCGGCCACTGGCGCAGCGGAAGGTACGGCAAACACGAAAGTTGAAAGTAGATCGGTTCATCAGCGGCGTACCAGACTCGCCGGATATCCGGATGCGATCGCTTCAGACCATGCAACAGAACCGGCCCGTGCTGACCCAGTGCAATCACCGCCGCCGGGTTCAGCCGATCAACCAACGTCACCAGCCCCGCCAGCTCTTGAAGGTCAAGGTTCTGATGCGACGCCAGACGCCGGCGTAACGGACCCAACAGGCCGCCGAATCCCACGGTGAAACGACGTTCGTCCGCGGAACTTGCTCGCGGCCAGTCTACCAGCATCTTCTTCAGCCACGCCGGGCAATCACCGGGTGTCGGCTGTAATCCCGCCAGACGCACGTTCACGCCGATCTCATCAAGCGCCCTCGCCATCTGACTGCCGTGAAGCTTCGAGCCCTGGTCGAACGGATAAAACGATAACTCACTGATCACCAGAACATCAATCTGCCGGTCGGATTGTCTCGTTTGTGGATCCAGCTGCATATGCGATTCTCGCCTGTACTCTCAAGCCGCCCGGCGGCGACGGCCGATCATACTGCCGATCGATTCAGTACATTGAATGAACCGACGGGCCGAACCTTGCCACGTATAGTCCCTGACACGTGACCGGCCTCGATCTACCAGTTCGTCTCGCAGGTCACTATCCTTCATCAGCCTCGCAAGCGAGTCGGACAGTTGTGTCAGATTGCCCGGCTGAACCTTCACGGCGGCATCGCCGGCTACCTCGGCCGGGCCGCTGTCATTACTCGTCAGCACCGCCGTACCCGTGGTAAAAGCGTTCAGCACCAGCGGCGAAATCGACTCGGCCGAACCCGGACACGACAGTATCCACGCACAACCGTACAGAACCGGCAGCTCATCACGCCGCGTACAGCCGTGAAGTACAACGCTTTTATCCACGCCCAGACGGCCGGCGTAACTCAATACACCCCGCTGGGCTTTTGCATCGAGATCGACGATCAGAAGCTGCCACCGACTTCGCAACTGGCGGGGCAGCATGGACCACGACTCGAGCAGCCGCATCGTATCGGACATCGACCTCGCCGAACTGAAGTGCAGCACAAACGGCCGGGTCACCCGGAACCGGTCCATCACCTGCCTCACAAGCGGTTCGGTCATCGTCACCTGTTCGATCGTCGCACCCCAGGGACAGACATGAACCTTCGACGGCTCAATCGGATAACGCGTCTGGAGCTGATGAGCGATATGGTTGCTCGTACAGATTACCGCCGTCGCACGCATGCACGACTGGCCGAGGCTTGACTGATCATCGCCGTCATTCAAATCGTTGACTGTCACGATGGTGGGTTTCGGTACCCATCTCGGACAATTGCCGGCGGAACAGTGAACGTAATCGACACCGGCAAGCAGCGCCGTCATGGGCAGTCGCACCTGCTGCCAACTGTTGAACTGGTCGCCGGGGATATTCATCAGCCGGGGCGTGTAACCCGGCAGGTTGATCAATTCCTGGGGCGGCTGGTAACGGTGATAGCCGATCACCTCCCACCAGGGTCGCAAGCTGAGTACATGACGATACAGGCGTGTCAGGTACTGTCCCGACGCGTCCTCACCTGCCGTGGCGGCGTCATCTGCACCGCGACGTCCGACGTCGCGGGCATCAAGTGCAATGGTCATGGCCTCATGCCTGATTAATTTCATCATCCTCACGCTCCTGTTACGCCGATCGTCTCAGCGGCAGCGGGAACTTCAACGCCGAACTGTCGCCCGAAAGCACACTGTCAATCGCTCCCAATACGTCATCCATCGACACCGACTGAACGCACTGATTGTCATGATCGCAGACGCGTTTATAGCACGGCGAACACGGAACCTGTGCAACGAGCTTGTACCCCCGGCCGAACAGGTCGATTTCCTGCTGGCACGTCGGGCCGAAAATCGCCACAACATATTTCTTCCTCGCCACCGCGACGTGCAACGCCATCGTATCGCCGGTGAACAGCGCATCGCACTGATCGACCAATGCGGTGAACTGCTTTTCGTTGTTCTCACAACCGGTGTGAAGCGCCCACGGCAGATCGATGTGAAGCTGATCCATGATTTCTTTTTCACCCGGCCCGCCGAGCAGCATAACCTGGACATCAGGTTGACGGGCGGCGAAGACTTCCAGCATACGCCGTGTCCGCTCCGCCGGCCACATCTTGTTGGCAAACACCGTTCCCGCACCGACGTTAACCCCGAGTGTCTTTCGGTCCGGACGCCAGCCTTCATCGTGAAGTCGCCCGCGGACCGCGTCCACGACCTTATCATCGACGGGCAGTTCATACGGCTGGCCGCTGTACTGCCAGCCCAGCGATTCATAGACAAGGCGGGCATAACTCTTCGTGTTACGGTTGAATTTCAGCTCGTCACTCAGACCGAGTTGGAAATAGTCGACCGCATGAGCGTTGAACGGCACGGGTTTACCCGAGGGACTCAACCCGATCCCGAGCTTCGTCCTGGCCGACAGACTGTTGGCCAGCGCGCATGGCTGAGGTTCCTTATCAAGTGAAATGAGCAGGTCGAACTGCTCCTGCTGCAATACCATATTGTTGATCGGATTGAACTCGAGTACGCGGTGGATCATGGCGTGGCCGTCGATCATACGTGCGGCACTGGGTTTGGTCACCCATGTGATATGCGCGCCGGGAAACTCGCGGTTCAACTTCGGCAGGATGCAAAGTGTTCGGATCACATCGCCCAGCGCTCCGATCTTGATAATGCAGATGCGACGGTCGAATGCTTTAAAGTGCTTGCAGTGGCTGCACAGCCGGTTGTAGCGACAGGGACGATCGCCCTGGTACAGCCTGCAGTTCCAGCGTATGCTCGGATGGTTCAGAATCGTTTCATGCGGAGGCACGTCTTGATCTCCTTTGACTGACGGTACGGATCACAGCGTCGATGAATCGCGAGGCGGTCGCCTGCCAGTTGTACTGCGGTAATCGCTCCAGACCCTGGGTGACCTGCTGGCTCCGCAAGCCGGCGTTGCCCATGAGCTGTACTAGGCCGTACTGGATCGATTCGACGTCCATCGGATCGACATAGGTCACCGCCTCACCGCCGACTTCGGGCAGTGACGTACTGTCACTGGCGAGCACGGCGGTATGGGTAGCGAACGCATCGAGAATCGGCAGGCCGAAACCTTCACTCACACTCGGGTAGGCAAGCACCTCCGCAGCGGAAAAGAGAACGGGCATATCGACCTCGTCCGCGAAACCGTGTACACGCACATGGTCGGCACATCCGAGCCGGTCGGCGACACCGGCCAGATGCTCGCGAAATGCGACGTTCTCGACTCCGATGATCAGCAGCGTCCAGTTCTCACGGACCGTATCGGGCAGGTAACCGAACGCCTGCAGCAGACGGTTACTGTTCTTACGCGGCTCGTGTGAGCCGAGCTGGAGGATGAACGGCCAATCAGGCAGATTGTATTTCTCTCGTACATCACGCAGAACAATCGGATCGGTGATGTGACGGATGCCGGTATCGGCCGCCCAGTAGTTGACGACGATCTGATCGGGATCCGCGTTAAACCGTGAAATGAGCTGCATACGCGTATATTCGCTGGGAGTAATGATGGTGAGTCGGTGTTTCACCGCGTGCCGGATCGTCCGAATCAGTTGCCTTGCCTGCCTGTCGTCGTGATCGAGCATGATCAGGTCATGAATGGTGACCATGGTGGGCACGGGGTTCCAATAGCAGCAGAAATTTGCCGGACAGTGCAGGACATCCGCCCCGAATCGCCAGGCGGCCATGGGAAACCGGTACTTGAACCATGCGTCGAACCGATCGCCCGGCATTTCGATCAGCCGCGCCGTATAACCAGGCGTGCCCGATAATCCGGTATCGGGATCATCACGGTGGTATCCGATCACCCGCCAGTGTGGACGCTGAGCAAGTACGTGCTGATACAGATCGATCAGGTTCTTACCTGTCCCCCGACGATTGGCTCGATGCACTGTTCGGGCATCGAGCGCAATCGTCAATGTGTCATAGTGAGGCTGCACCGATAGATCACCCCCACCTCCCCTCGCAGCGCCTTGAGCTGCCGGATTGGTCATACAGACGTTATATTCGTCATAAACGGCGGACGATTTCAGATCACAGGCCGCAGATTGCGGAAATTTCCGGTTATCGGAAAGTCTTACAGACCCCCTGCCGGAGTTTCAGGCATTTGTTCAGCCACAGCGGGGCAGTAAAAACTTCATGATCATGTCGTCGCATGTTCCCGCTTAAGACTATGGTCGAGGTTGACTGTATAGCGAATATGATTCTGTTCAATGGTCAGTAGATCAGGATTGAGTTTGCCGAGGTCGCTTCTGATCTTTCCGCGAATGGTCTTGAGATCATGTTGCCGGATATCGATTCGTCTGCCGCTCTGCATGACCTGGTGGAGCAGCGGCCGGCCTGGAATACCGCCTGCGGCCTCTGCGCGGGTAACGGTATCAGCGGTCATCAAACCATTGTGACTGTCCCGGTAGACCTGTTTCCGGAATGGATGAATGTCTTTGCCTTCGGAGTACTTGGTCACCCCCCTGCCGCCGTACTGAACGAGTTTATAAGCCATATCCAACATCGGACAATCTTCACTGACGGTCAGTTTTGTTCCCACACCGAAGCCGTCAACGGGCGAATCGTCATCGAGTAGTGATTTGATTCGGTATTCATCTATGCCGCTGGAGACGAAAATACTGACGTCGTTCAGGCCGGCCTGATCGAGCATGGCGCGTGACTGTTTTGCCAACTTGCCGAGGTCGGCGGAATCGAGTCGTATTCCCCGCGGCTTGAATGCCAAGCCGTATTGATCAATCATGTGAATGACTTTTCCCACGCCATCAAGTGTATCGTAGGTATCGACGAGGAGTGTCGCATCAGGATAACGACTCATGAACTGTCTGAAAGCGTCGCTTTCCTCGTGGTGTGCCTGAATGTAGCTGTGAGCCATGGTACCGTAAACGGGTATGTCGTACCGTTTCCCGGCGAGGACATTCGAGGTTCCCGAAGCGCCAGCGATATAAGCGGCTTTGGCCGTTTTAACAGCCGCATCGAGTCCGTGTGCCCGCCTGGAAGCGAAATCAATAAAAGCCCGGTCACCGGCGGCGTGTGTGATTCTGGCGGCCTTGGTGGCGATCATGGTCTGGAAGTGGACCTGGTTGAGCAGGTACGTTTCAACGAGTTGGGCCTCGGGCAGCGGCGCAATCACCTGTATCAGGGGTTCGTCCTGAAATACAACCGTTCCCTCGGGAACCGCGTAGACATCACCGGTGAATTTAAACTTTCTCAGGTAATCAAGAAACGTATCGTCAAACCGGCCCAGGCTTTTCAGCCAGAGAATTTCCTCATGGGTGAAGATGATATTCTCGAGGTGTGCAAGAACGTCATTGACGCCGGCGGCGACGAAGTATTTCCTTTGCGGCGGCATATTGCGGATATACAGTTCGAACACAGCCACATCGTGCATTCGCTCCCTGAGGTAAGCCTGCATCATGGTCAGTTCATACAGATCGGTGAACGAGCCGGTACCCAGCGATTTATCCTGATACTGATCCAACATACAGTTCCTCTGCTGAAACAATCCGTACGCCGCAATCCTTCATTTCATTGATCGCTGATCGGCCGTCGCCCGGGTTGACTTCCGCCGGCCTGGTAGCCTGTCTGACGAGGATCATACTGAATCCGTTTTCGACGCCGTCGACCATGGTTTCCTTCACACAGATATCCTGCGCCAGTCCGCCCACCCAGACCCGTCGGATACCGAGCTTGTTCAGCGATTCGACGAGTTCCGTACGATCAAACGCCGAGTACTGGTCGAACGCCGGGTGGGTACCCTTGCTGATGATCATGGTATGCATGGGTAATATGACCTCGGGATGGAACGCGGCGCCTGAAGTATTACGAACGCAATGCCTCGGCCACCGGCCGCCCTGTTCAACGAAGCTGATATGCTCTTCCGGGTGCCAGTCACGTGACGCGTAGATCACTGCCTCATTCTCCACCGCCTTATCTATCATGGCGTTGACAACGGGTATGATGGCGCCGGCATCATGAATACCGAGCGAGCCGCCGGGAAAAAAGTCGTTCTGGATATCCACAAGCAACAAGGCATCCTGTTTGTCCATATTCATATTTATCACCTGACTTTATTTACATCGCCACTTTTTCTATGGCCGTTGATACGACAATCCCTCCCTTCCCGACCACGTTAACTGATCCATTTTCATCATCTATGCATTATATCGCTCCCGATCGTAACGACGATGTTTTTACATTAATTTCACGGCAATTCAGGAAAACATGACCCTCGAATCATAGGGGATTTCACTATAGGAATATGGTGACATTCATTTATTCACGAAGCGATATATCGACATTATCACTACAGCGCTATAAAAGCTCAAGTTTACCACCGGGGCAAGCCGATAA
>CAYRND010000092.1:0-15565 GCA_964425365.1 uncultured Phycisphaeraceae bacterium | reverse complement strand
CGGTGCCAGCAACATTCCCGAGCTGAACAAGGCGATTGAACTGTACCAGAGCCTGTACGGCATGTACCCCAACAATTTCGATAATGTATGGTACGCTGCTTCAGAAGATTATTTCCCGATGGATGTCAACGCCACATCGGATATTCTTGTCGGACAGTTGAGTGCAGCGGAAATCGATCTTCTTACTGACGTGGGAATCACGGAAGTTGAAGCATTCGAAGCCAGAGCGACTATTGAAGGTGACAGCGATTTGTCCTTCACCTGGAATCCATATCTCACCCCGTCTAATGAGAATCTGGCTACATATTATCCAGATACAGACGCCCTTCTGCTGATGGAACCGGCGGTAGCTACAGAACTGTTTGGTATTGACTCCACCAATCAGAAGTTCTTGGTATTGGGCATAGGCGGTCACTGCAGCATGGTCGGCCGGACCATCCACGAAGCGCCGACGCATTTCAACGAAGTGCCGGGTCAGCATGCTCATGAAGTGTACTCACGCTACTGCGCCGTCTTTTCAATCAATGGAACTGATGAAGTGGTCCGCTTCATCGGCTGCATCGCAGTTACCGAAGACGGTCCGATCACGGCCTCAGGACACGTTTCCGAATACTGGAACGACCGCGAGTCACTGTAATCTTGTGCTGATACAGGCAACATGAAAGCAGGAGACGATGTTACCTGAGGGGTACATATAGCACTTGCGTATGCAGGGGCGTGGCAAGGCCATGTCCCTGCATTTACATCCAGGGTGAAATGATGAAGATTATTACTCATAAAGCTTACAGCACACGAAACCGCGGCCGGGGCGTAACGCTGGTCGAACTGGTGGTGGTCCTGGTCATCCTGACGCTCATGGGCGCGCTGGTGTTGCCGAGTTATGAATACATCCGGCGTGACGCCAACGAACGCGTGACCGAAGCGAACCTGAACCAGCTCCGTGATGTGATCATGGGCGCGCCGGGCTATTACTCGGATATGAACAATGAATACCCCTGGTCGGCCTCGGATTCCTCTCGCGTAAATCACCCGCAACTGCGGTACCTGTTCTATAACCCCGATACGGAAGATACGACGAATACGTTCGATCCGATCACCCGTATCGGCTGGCGCGGGCCGTATCTGCTGAATGCGACCTGCGAATATACAGTCGATGACACGCGCAATTTTTCGACACGGTTCGGCGAAACGGGCGACCCGGCGGTCGCCGACGGCTGGGGCGAGCCGATCGTCATCCAGTTGCCGGCTGCTAATCTGAACAATATTTCGCATAACGCCCTGAATCATGTCAGGCTCATATCGGCGGGACCCAACCGCATAATCGATACCATGACCGCGTGGATTACCCCCACGAGCGTCAACAATGCCGACGGCAATGATGATATCGTACTCTTCCTGCGAGTGAACTAGCATTGACGGGTGATTTGAGGATAACGCGGCTTAGAAGTGAGATTATGGATAAGGCAAGGCGAAAAACCAATGGCATGACACTGGTGGAACTGCTGGTCGTGCTGTCGATCCTGGCGATCATGTCGCTTGTGGCGATGCGATCGACCTCCGGCCTGCTGGACGACTCCCGCTACCAGGCGACAGTCACCACCATGGAACAGGCCCGTATTGCGGTCGTCGGCCAGCCGAATACACGTAATATTGACGGGTCGATCATCATCACCGGGTTCGTCGCCGATGTCGGCAGGCTGCCGCGAGCATATGCGGAAGATGACGGCACGCTCAATCCGTTGAAGGAATTGATCACGAATGTCAACAATATTCTGCCGTTCGGTACGTACACATCTGATTTGGATAAAGCAATCAGATTGACTTACGGCTGGCGTGGGCCGTATCTGCAGACGCCGGTCGGTACCGATGAATCGCTCGACGGTTGGGGCAATCAGTTTACCGGATACTGGTACAATACGCCCAGTCCGAATGTCGGTACTTTAACCGCCTGTCGAGCAGGTGAAGAAGTCGAAGTGATACGAAGTACCGGCGGTACTGAAGCGCCCTATGACAATAACATCGATCTCGGGTGGGCGGATTGGGTTGATATCCCGTCATTAAATCTTCATTATAAGACCGATTCTTATACCTCCAAGATTACCGGGATGATCAGGTTTAACGACTATACAAAAGAAACCAACAGTATAGGTTTACCGCGAGAGAGATTAGATGTGGATCATGACGGCGTCGCAGATGGTGCGGATGACAAAGAATTAGGTACATGGATCATGATTGTACTATTCGGGCCGTCACCGGACATGCAGCCGCCGCAGGATGACGACGATGAATTGCTCCTTGAATGGAGCCAGCATTTTGCAATCAATAATGATGATATTGATCGTCTCGATTATACAACCCAATCGGCCGGCCCCGGAGCTGATAACAATTGGTATTGTTACAAGGATAGAAGTAATACATCTTCTATCGATTCCGAGCTTGTTTACGAAATCCCCGCTCCCGATCCGAACTTCATGTATTGTACGGAAACCTTTGTAAACGGATTTACCAGTTCACCCCAGCGTATAACGGCAGGGCCGCATGCGATACGTGCATACCAGAAGAGATTCTTAATGGGCAGCGATGTCATCACATGCCGGAGCCAGATCGAGTATATCACCCTGAGGCCCGGCGGCACGCACATCTCGCCGCTGATACTGGAAGTTGAACCATGGCTCCGACAATGAAATCATGAAAGCAGTACAGGAACATCCATGCTGAGACGTCCCGCCATCACGATAGTTCTGATCACCCCGCAGCGGATCATCCGCGCCGACTTCGGCGGCGGCAAGCTGCCGCAGCTACTTTCACTGAAGCAGTACCCGCGTCCGGAGGTTCAGGGTCTGGCGGCGCTGGTCGACGTGGCGGTCTCGCTTCGACAGCGGCCGGGCAAGCAGGTACTCATCCTGAGCACCGACTTCTGGACGCAGAACCTGGCGATGAGCAGCAACATCGTCAACGGACTGAGCGACGCCGACCTGAGCCGTGCGCTCAGTTTCGAGGTCGAATCGCTTTCGGGTATCAGTTCGATCACCTCGGCACTGGGGTTCCGAGAAGGCGAGGCCGACGGTGAAACGCAGCCGTTCTGGGTCGCCCAATCGTCGACACTTGAACGTGACGAAGTGGAAAGCCAGCTCCGACGCCACGGTGGCAAACTGGTCGGGCTGTGTCATCCCGGCGGCGTGCCGGGCATGATGCGGACGGGTATCGGCCGAGGCATGCATGCCAGGCGGGTCGAGCTCTGGCCGGATTGCGCCGTCTGCATCTACCAGTCGGCCCAGGGCATGCGACATGTTCACGTGATCAATACCGACCCCGACCACAGCGCCTGGGAACAGGAGGCCGAGAACTGGTTCGCGCTCTTCGAGCCGCCGGAACACAGTGAACTGCTGATCGGCGATGGGATCGTCAGCACCTATTCCATCGAAATGTCGCCCGCCGTGGTGGACGGTCACGCCTACGACGACGCCGGCGGATCAACGTCATCCAGCCGGCGTGACATGAAAACCGAGGAAAGCGCCGGCAACGAGTACCACCTCGAACGCGACGAAGTGCTCGAGCGATGGCTGAGCGTCTGGTCACGATGTGTGATGAACGGCATGCAGGACGTCCCGCTGATCAAGCCGCCGGTCGTGCCCATGTCGACCCAGAGCCGCATGGCGATGGGCGTATCGCTGAGCATCATCGCCGTGCTGATCTGCGTGGGTCATTACCTGCTGATGAACCACCAGACCGCCGGCCTGAAGGACAAGATCGCCAAAGTGACCCAGCCGCAGGAGAAGTATGACCGGCTGAGCAAGGAAGTCGGCGCACTCGAAAAACAGGCTGATGAACTTACCGAAAAACACAGCCGACTCGACGAGTCGCTGCGCCAGTGGCATGAGCTGTTCATCACGCAGAAGATGCGACACCTGCAACTACTCACCGCGCTGGCGAAGTCGCGTCAGGACGGGCTGATCATCCAGTCAATTGAAAACGAATCCGGCAGCGTGAAACTCACCGGCGTTTGCCTGCACCCGCAGATGGCAAACGAGCTTACGAACAAACTCTATCAGCAGCTCAGCCACAGCGGTTGGCGGGTCACCCCGGCGACGAAGGTCGCCGATAAGCAGTCGGAAAACGCTGAAACCTGGCAGTTCGAGATTCTCGTCAAGCCCATCCGGCAGGACGAACAGCTCGCACCGCAGCACGTGATTACCAGCAGCTTGAAGAAGTACACAACGAACATCACCGGAGCACAGCCATGAAACCGACAGCACGAGACAAGGTGCTGCTGGCGATTCTGCCGGGCATTCTGATTATTGCGATTTACGGCCTGCTTCTGTCGTCGGTGCCCATGGATGAATACAAGGCCGCGAAGAAGGCGTACGATAACGCGGTGAAGAACATGCCCAGTCACACCGCCATCCTCGAGCAGGAAACGAAACTGGACGGGCTGAAAAAGAAGATGAAGGTGCTCAAGGCCGAGTCCGATGAGCTGCAGGACATGGTCGACGGTATGCGTGACCGACTCGCCCAGTCGCAGGACAGTACCGAGACCGTGGCGCAGCTCACCGACCTGCTCAACCGCAACGGCCTGATCCTGCTTGATGAAGGTCCGGAAAGCGGCAGCGGCGAGCACGCTAGCCAGCTCGCGGGTATCATGAACAAGCTTTCGCAGTCCATCGCGACCGCGTCCGACACCGGTAAGAACCAGCGAGGGCCGACACTGTGGAAGGTCCGATTCATCGGCCGGTACATCGACGTAATCGCCGCACTGCACGAAATCAATGAATCCGATACGCTCATCATCCCGGTGAGTATCGCCATGGAGGAGGTCCGGGGGGAGGGCACGATTCGTAGCTGGACTCTTTTCGTCTGGGTTTAAGGCTTATGCGTATTAAAGCCGCAGTTCAAACCGATTGGAAATTCGAACAGGGCGTCACGACATCGACTTCGTCGCCGGGCGACGAACTCGATCGCCTTGTCGAATTGTGCTGCCGCGAGGAAGCGAGCGATCTGCACCTGACGCCGAACCTGCCGCCGTACCTGCGAATCAACGGCCGGCTCGAAGCGATGGACAATTGCGGCAAGCTCAGCGCCGCCATGATTGAAACGTTCATCCACCGGCTGACCGACAAGGACGGGCTGGAACGACTGGAAGCAAGCGGGTCGCAGGACGGCGCGTTCACCAGTCTCAGCGGCGTACGTTTCCGGTTCAATATCATGCGTCACCAGGGCGAACTGTCACTGATCCTCCGCCGGCTCGAAGAACGGTTCCGCACACTCGCTGAACTGGGCATACCGGAACAGCTCTACAAACTGTGTGACCTGAACAGCGGCCTGGTCCTGGTCGCCGGGCCGACCGGGGCGGGCAAGAGCACCACACTCGCCAGCCTGCTCGATCGAATCAACCAGACACGGGCCTGTCACCTGGTGACCATCGAGGACCCGATCGAATACGTCCACCGGCCGAAGCTGGCACTGATCCGCCAGCGTCAGATCGGCACGGACGCCAGCAACTTCAACGATGCGTTGCAGTCATCGCTGCGACAGGACCCGGACGTCATCCTCGTCGGCGAAATACGCGACCAGGCCACTATCCAGACCGCCATCACCGCCGCCGAGGCCGGGCACCTGGTCTTTTCAACGGTGCATGCGAGCGATACCGTCGGGGCGGTTGACCGCCTGGTTTCCATGTTCTCCACGCACGAGCAGGTGGGCATGCGTTGTGAGCTTTCGCGTGTGCTGCGAGCGGTGATCGCACAGCATCTGCTGCCCGTGGAACAGTCAGAACCACCCGGCCAAACACCGGCGATAAAACCGACTGACCGGCGTAAGACCGCCGGTGAGTCATCAAAACCAAAACGCGCACAGCGCGTGGCGATCTGCGAAATAATGATCGGCAATACCGCCGTATCGAACCTGATCGCCACGGGCAAGACTACACAGCTCTATTCCCTGCTGGAGGCAGGTGAGGCCGACGGTATGCAGTCGTTCGACCGTGATCTGGCACGTCTGTGGATCGGGCAACTGATCAGCGAACAGACGGCCACGCGTATGAGTCGTAACCCGAAAGTCATGAAGGAACAGGCTGATATGCAGCGTCGAAGGCAGGCAGGGCCGACGGCCATGAGAAGGAATATGCGATGAGTCAGGATCAGTCCAACGAAATGCAGCCGGTGAATACCGCCGTCGATAACGGAAACGGTTCCGGAGAAACCGAGCGCCGCGCTTCGCTGCGTATGAAGCCGCCGAAGGAGAACCCGACGACACTGGTCTTCGGTGAAACGGAATATATCGGCATTCTCACGGATATCTCGAAGCAGGGCGCGGGGTTCCGTATCGATCTGTCGGGCAGGCAGCTTGATATCAACCGCGGCACGGTGTTCATGCTTACGCTCAAGAGCCCGGCCGGTACCATGACGCAGAAGGCCGGCAGGGTCATGTGGCTGAAATACGACGACCAGTCCTGTCGGCTCGGCGTGCAGTTCATCCGCATCGAGAAGGAACAGCGGGCTCAGCCGAAACTGCTGAATATGGACGAGGTCCGTATCGATCCGCTCTGGGCGATGCGTGTACCGCCCAACCTGGCGATCCGGCGGCAGTTCCTGCCCATCGCCGAATTCAAAGGGCAGGTCCACGTCGCCTGCGCCAACGTGAACGACAAGACCGGCATACGGGCGCTGCAGCGGTTCATACAACTGCCTATCCAGCCGCTGGCCGCCGAACCTGATTCGCTCAAACGCGCCATCGACAGGTTGTACGGCGAACTCGCCAAGTCGGGCGTGAGTATTTCTCCGCACTGGAACCAGTCGATCGATCTGCGGTCCGTCTCACTCGACGAGGAATCGGAAGGCGCTGTCAGTATCTGCAACGAACTGCTCTACGCCGCGGTGGTGCGCGGCGCGTCGGATATCCATATCGATCCTTGCAAAGACACGGTCCGCGTGCGATTCCGCGTGGACGGCGTCATCGAGAACTACCGTGAACTGCCCGAGGCGATCTACGCCGGTATGATCAGCCGGTACAAGGTCCTCAGTGATATGGACATCGCCGAAAAACGTTCGCCCCAGGACGGCGGATTCCGTCATGCGATCGGAACCGAAGGCCAGAGCTACGATATTCGTACCGCAACGCTGCCGACCAAGCACGGCGAGCGCATGACACTTCGCCTGCTCGCCATTCAGACCGAGCAACTCACACTCGAAGCGCTCGGTATGTCAGAGGATCACCGCGACCGGTTCGAGCAGTGCATCAACAAGCCGTATGGTATGATCCTGCTGACCGGCCCGACGGGCAGTGGTAAAACCACCACGCTCTACGCGGCGATCCGGCACCTGCTCAAGCATAAGACGCTGAACGTCGTCACGGTCGAAGACCCCGTCGAATATGAAATCAACGGCGTCGCACAGGTCGAAGTCGACAGCGCCGACAAGGTCAGCTTCGCCCGTGCGCTCAGAAGCATTGTCCGTCATGATCCCGACGTGGTGATGATCGGCGAGATACGTGATTTCGAAACCGCCGACGTCGCGATCAAAGCGGCACTCACCGGCCACCTGGTCTTCAGTACGCTGCATACCAACTCGGCCACGGGCGCAGTGACGCGACTGCTGGATATGGGCATCCCCTCGTACCTCGTCGCCGCCACACTCCGCGTCGCCGTGGCGCAGCGACTTGTCCGCAAACTCTGCCGGTCATGCTGCCGGCCGGTGACCATGACCGAGCAGCAGGCGCTGGCCATTCAGCAGGAGCACGCCGTCGGCAAGATCGTCTATGAGCCGCAGGGCTGCATCTACTGCGCCAATCGCGGCTACGTCGGACGCCTCGGCCTGTTCGAAATGCTGCCCACCGATGAATCGTGGGCGGCCATGATCTCCGAAGGGGCGACGGAAAATGAACTGTTCGCCAAAATGCGCCAGTGCGGCCTGAAACGTCTGGTCGATGACGGTGCTGAAAAACTGCTATCAGGTCACACTTCCTACGCCGAAGTGATGTCCGCGGTGACGGTTTGGTAAGCAAACCGTCAGTATACGTCGCAACGGAATGCGATACATCGCAGCAAGGGACTGACCAGAACAATTGAAAACTGTAACACGCGGGATGTCGTATCCCGGACTGATTGAATCGCCTGACGATATATCAAGAAGAATCTCAGGCACAAAGAGAGAGTGGAAAGCGGAAATGCCGGATTTCCTTTACGTCGCGAAAGATACCATGGGGCGCAGGCAGCAGGGCCGATCGCAGGCCGCTTCACTGGCAGCGATGGCCAATGAGCTTCGCCGCAACGGCCTGGTGGTAATCGATATCAAGCCGCAGAAGTCGGCATCATCGTCCGCCGCTGCAATGCCGCTGAGTGTCAATCCGCTCAACCTTCTGCCAGTCCGATCGATCCACGTCGAACTCGGACTTCGCCAGGTCGCCACCATGCTCCGCGGCGGGCTGACGCTGCTGACCGCGCTCCAGACCGTCTCCGTGCAAACCAGCCACCCTCGAATGCGCCAGATATGGCGGAGCCTCAGTGAACAGATCCAGGACGGCACAAGCCTCTCCAACGCCATGACGCATCATAAGGTATTCAACCGGCTGACCATTCAATTGACCAGCGCAGGCGAAATCACCGGCATACTCGACCAGGTGCTCGACCGAGCCGCCGAGTCCATGGAAAAACACCGAAAAATGCAGTCGAACCTGATCACGGCCATGGCGTACCCCAGTATCGTCTTCGTCGCCGCCATCATGGTCTCCATGTTCATGATGATCTTCGTGATCCCGAAACAGAAACAGTTCCTCGATGCGCTGGGCAAGAAACTGCCCGCCATCACCCAGCTCATGCTCGATATCTCCGACTTTCTTTCGAACTACCTGCTCATGCTGGTGATCGGCATTATCTTCTTCGGTGTCGGCATGGCGATAGCCTATTTCACACCGATCGGGCGGATGTGGCTGGATTACCTGCTGATCCGGGTGCCGCTGATCGGGTCGCTGATCCGCCTCTCTGCCACCGCCATGTTCTCACGGTCGATGAGCATCCTGATCCGTAGCGGCGTCTCGCTGATCGACGCACTGCGAACTGTGGAACAGCTCACCCAGAACCGCTACCTGGCCGACCGCGTTTCCGAAACCCGTGACCAGGTCATGCGAGGCAGCAGCCTCAGTGATCCGCTCAGCGCACGCGGCGCGTTCATGCCCATGCTCAGCCACATGGTCGCCGTGGGTGAAATGACGGGCAACCTCGACGATTCGTTCGACGAAGTCGCGCGATTCTACGAACTGCAACTCGAAGTCGCCATCAAGCAGTTGAGTACCATCATCGAGCCGGTCATTGTCATCTTCATCGGCTCGATCGTCGGTTTCATCTATATCGCATCTTTCGCCGCACTCTTTTCCGCGGCAGGGAGTTGAATTATGACGAACATCAGAACCATCATCATGACAATCGCCTGTCTGACACTGGCTGTCGCCCTGAATTCACCGGCTGACGAACCGGCCGGCAAGGGAAACGATACGCCTTATGTCGATACGGTTCAGCAGCAGGAGGCTCGACGCAAGGCTATCCTTTCAGACACGCTGCAGTCACTGGAAGATCCGACGCAACTCAGTCCGACGCTGCAGGAAGTGCTCGAAAAACCGGACGAAACAGTCGAAACGGATGTCACTGATAAACCCACCAGTATGCCGGAAGTCACCATCAAGGCCATCATGCTCGTGAAGGACAAGCCGCCGGCCGCCGTTGTCAAGATTAACGACGGTATCTATACCATCGATGTCAATTCCGAGATTGTGATAGAAGAAGATGACAAAAGATCGAGGATACGCGTGTTGAAAATTACCGATACGCATCTGTTACTGAGTACACCCGATGACGGTGTCGTCACGATCAAATAGGAGTGGTCTGTCGTCGTATACAGACCGAGGGAAGCAGAAAATGATGTTCAACTACAAATTACAATCTGGTTTACTGATCGTTCTTGTATTGTGCCTGCCGGCGGTTCCGGCTGTCGGAGAAACGGTTATCACGACTTCCGTTACCGAGAACGCGGATATGATGGATTTCCGTGACCTGGTACTGATCGACGCCATGCGGTTCTTCTCTCGCCAGACGGGACTCAATATCGTTCCGTCCGCAAAGGCGTCCAAGGTGAAGGTCTCACTGTACCTCGATGACGTCGATCCGAAGAAGGCGCTCGATGTCCTCTGTAAGACCCACGATCTGTGGTACATGGAAGACGAGGAGTCGGGTATTATCCGTATTTATACCGTCGATGAATACCGGCGTGACCTGCTCAGCTTCCGCGAGGAACAGACGGAAATATTCACGCTGCTCTATCCGAACGCCATCGACGTGGCAACGACCATCAAGGACCTGTTCGGCGAACGCGTGAAACTGAGCCTCGGCGCCGAAGACGATATCATGATCGATGAACTCGAACAGCGGTTCGACCGGTTCGACCTGCTGGACGAACGCAGCCAGGGTATCGGCTCGGCAAATAACCGCGGCGGGGGCGGAGGCGGGTCCAGCAGTAGGGATGAGGACGATGACCGTAGATCCGGTAGTGGACGAAGCAGCCGGGACGGCGATCAGGACGAAGACAAGCAGGAATGGCGAGACCTGCTCACCGCTGATCAGATTCAGGAATTCGAACGCCTCATCGCGGAAGGAACCGACATGGAGGATTCGGCTCTTGCCGAGATGCTCCTTCGTAAACAGACCAGTATCTACGTTACCGTCATCAAACGCCACAACCGACTGGTCGTCCGCACCAGTGACGAAAAAACACTCGAGCAGATCACCGAACTGATCTATAAACTCGATGTCCCCACGCCCATGGTCCTGCTCGAAACGAAAGTCTACCGTATCGACCTGGGTGATGGATTCGAATCGGCATTTGATTTTGAATACACCTCGGGCAACAAGTACTCCGGCGGCTGGAGTCTGAACGACGCGACAAGCAACAGTGCAAACGATTTCTTCTTCACGTTTCTCAGTGAACGTTTCGAAGCACGTATGAAACTCCTGCAGTCCGAGAATCGGCTGACAACACTCGCCACACCACTCCTGCTGACGGCGAATAATGAAGTGAGCCAGATTTTCGTCGGGAAACGACTGCCTATCACCACGGGGTTCTCAGAGCCGGAACTGGTCACGATTGGTGATATCTTCACCAGTATCGTCACCATACCACCGGCCCCCATCACCGAGGAACGCGATGTCGGGACACTGCTGATGATTACACCCAACATCAACGCCGATCGCACGGTGACCCTGCGACTGCTTCAGGAAACATCCGAAATCGAAGAAGACGGCGGAAAAGTTTTTGTCGTGGTGAATAACGTCGACCTGCTCGGCAATCTGACAAGCAACGTTGAAGAAAAACAGGTCGATATCATCAACCGCCGTACCATCAACAGTACACTGGTCGCCAAGGACGGCATGCCGCTGGTCATCGGCGGCCTGATCAGTGAACGCGTCGAGGACGAGGTCGAAAAAGTGCCCATCCTCGGCGATATTCCCATTCTCGGATTCTTCTTCACCGGCCAGACTGTCACGGACGTCAGAACGGAACTCGTGATCGTCATCAAACCGTATGTCCTGAACACACCCGCCGACGGTGAACTGATCAGCCGTGACCTGATGCGGAAACTCAGTATCCATCCGAATGTCGAGGATATGGAAGGTACGATGGAACTCTATACCGATGAAGATGCCCTGCCCATGCATACCGATAAGGAACTGGAACGCATCTTCCGACTGCACAGCCTGGATTGATGACGGGAGCGGGAAACATGAAACGGATGATTATGAAGCCCAGACCGACCATTCACCTGCAGGCAGCCTGCTGCCTCATGATACTTGTCATGTTGATCAGCGGGTGCCGGACCACCGGACGCTCCGGCAAATCCGCCGATGCCGGCAACAAAACCACCGGCACGACTCAACCGCCGACCGGCGAACGTCAACTATGGATCAGCGGCGCCGATTATCTCGGCCAGAGCAATGAACAGCAGCTTTCGATCGACGCGTTCAGCGAAGCTGTGAGCCGCTATCTCGAAGCCGAACGGATCGGCAGCGCCATCCGGTTCGTCTGTCGCCATCCCGATACCGCCATCCGGGTGCTCGACGGCATCCTGTTGAAAGATCAGTTCAACGACCTCGAACGCTTCGTCGCCGCGGTATACGACCTGAAAATGTCGAACCCCGGCCCGGACGGCGGCCGGCAGTCGCTCATGGAGGACGACAGCGATACCCTTTCGCAATACAAACGTACCCGGCGGGATGTGGTTGCGCATATCGATGCCGGCCGGTACCAGGCGGCAATTGCACAATCAACCGAACTGGTCAGAATCGCCGACCAGGCCGACCACGACATCTTACAGATGGACGCTCGGTCGTTGAGCGGCTCGGTCCTGATTGCAAGCGACCGAAAGGAAGCCGCCATAACGGCCATCCGACATGCCGCCGAACAGTTCCATCGCAGCGAACCTTACCGCGCGGCCTACCTGTACATTCTGCTGTCGAAGCTTCAGGAATCGGACTCGCCGTCACCGGCCGACTGGAAAATGGCCGTCGCATCCGCCACACGCCTGCTCGAGAACAACTATCCCGTCACCGACCCGAAGCTGTGGCAGTCCATCATCGAGCATCGGCCCGATTCCTGCCAGTGGCCGCGGTCGACCATCGTGGTGATGCGTCAGATGAACCGGTCGCTGGTCGAGTTGAAAATCCCCACCGGCCCGGAAAGCGGGTCGATCAAGGCCGGTCGCGAGCAGCTGGAATCGCTCATCTGGTCTCGCATCGGACAGTGGCACAATCGGCGAAACAACTACCAGGCCGCACTCGTCGCATACCGAAAAGCCGAAGACCTGAACCATTACGATCCGTCCGCCCAGCAGCTCAGGCTGGCGCAGGCCCGCATGCTCGTTCAGATCGAACAGTACCAGCCCGCGGCGAATATCATTACCACCGTGGCCGCAACGGACCAGCCCGGTTCGGTCAACGCCGCCACCGCACTGCTCGGTGTCATCCAACTCCGGCGAAATAACCTGGAAGAGGCCGTCTCTCTGCTCGAACAGGCGACCGCAGATGAAACCAGCCGCTGGCCCGGCCGGGCCGATGCACTCGGCGACCTCGGCCTCGCCTACCTCATGCTCGGTAACGAACAGGCCGGCCTCGGCAAACTACACAACGCACAGGACGCCTACCGCTCGGAAAAAGATCATGACCACCTCATCGAAAGCCTCAACAACGAAGCCCGCTACTACCTCAACACCCGAAACTACACACAGGCAATTGAAATCCAGGCCCGAATCGACGAACTGGAGCTGGAGAAATCCGTTCAAAACCTCGTCATCAACTGACGACCGGCTGAAACCACATCAATCGATTTCATACTTCACCGTTGTACGGGTGAAAATGGGATCATCCGGTTCCGCATAGGTCAGTTCATCAATCTGAGCTGGTGTAATCTGCTTGTTGAAAATACGAACATCATCAAGGTAACCCCGGAATGGCCACATCGGGCCCGGATCACCATCAACAAAAGAGTTCGTATACGTTTGCCACGTTCCCAGACCGAATACGATATCTTCGTAGTTACCGATACCACCGGCTGTTGTACCTGTCCCGCCGGTATAAGCCAGGGAACCTCTCTCAACACCATCAATATATACTTTCATCCCGTCAGGACCCCATGTACACAGTAATTCATACCACGTATTGATATTCAGCGGCCCGCAGATGATTCGATATTGATCGGCAGGCATCGCTGCATGTTGCATGCGGAAGTAAAGCATATTGTTATCACGAATACAGGCAAGAATGTAGCCACCTGTGCCAGAGCCATTAAAATCCTTGCAGAATAATCCCATTTCACCTACAAGTTGAAGTGGCTTAAAGTAGAGAAAGACAGATCCTTCATCCAGCAGGTAATCGTTCTTATGTGGAATCCGAGCGTAGGAATCCATCGTTCCATAGAACTCGACCGCCCTTCCCTGTTGACCGGCCGCGTTCAGATTCACATTGTTGTACATACCATCCTGCCCACCGATGATATCCGAAACTGTTCCGCCGGAGGTCTCATCCAGTGTCCATCGCCCGATGATCGGGCCGGTGACAGCCGGTACCTGTGCCAGCAGTGCGATTTCCGCGGCAGTAAGCTGTTCGCTGTATACGCGAACATCATCCAGCCAGCCGCGAAGATGCCACTGCGGATCGCCGTTGCAGTTGGTGAACGAAGTTGCACCAAGCAACACATCCAGCGTATTACCGTCCATCCCGCCGGTAAAGGGGTCTGTTCCGATCAGTACGCCATCCAGATAGAACTTGACGCCGTTCGATCCGAAAGTCGCGGCGACATGGTACCAGCGGTTGATCTGAATGCCGCCCTGCATGATCGCATAGGAACTGCCACCACGCTGAATACGGACGCCCACGGCACCGGGTTCAGTCCATAACATGAAATGCCCATCGTTATTGCCGCAACTATCACGTGAAAACAGGCCTTGCGCTACTCCAACAGTCGTGGTCTTGAACCACAACGCAACTGTGCCGTTCCGGTTTTCGAATTCAGGTGAATTCGGGATACGAATGCAGTCGTCACCGTCGAAGTACATACCCGCACCATAGACACCAGGCTGCAGGAACCGCGGGCCATTGATCGTGACGCCGTTATGACCGCCGATCGTATCGGTGACATTCGGAGGGGCCGGATCGTTCATCTTCCAGTGCGCCACGCGGATATCACGCGGCCGAACCGAGGCCCGGCAGGTATGCGTTACACCATCGACGTAACCGACCGAAGTGACCATCGCCATATCTGTGACGTTATCAGCGAGATCACCGTCAAACGGGTCGATACCCGTCACTTGGAAAAAGCCGTTGGCATACGGCGTATTTTCAAGCCAGACCCCGTTGATCAGCTTGTCACGCCAGTCCGGCGTATCACGGATGAAATCGACCGCCAGGTCGAGCCCCGTCTCGGCGATCGCTCTCGCCTCGGACGACCGGCGGACATTCTCCGCGATTCCCGTCACCGTCGCCTGCGACTGCAGGTACGACATCGACAGGACCGTCACCATGCCCATCGTGATAATCACCAGCATCATGGCGATACCACGCGACCGGCGGCTACGGTGTACCACGCGGCGACGAGTTGTTCCTGAGCGGCGTTTCATTGACCACCTCTGCTTTCAGTACATTCTCATTTCATTTTTCATTTTTTCATTCAAGTCGTTCGTACCGGCCGCATCGGCCGGCCTGCCTCCTTGCAGATGCTGATCCATATGAATAATCACACATGCCGGCAGGGTTGTACCCCTGCTCTCATACCATATTGATATATAGGAGTAACCAATATAACGGCCCGGAAAGCAAGAAATCCTTGCATAAAACACCACACGTTGGACCGGAATCCACAATACCGTTCCGATAATCAATGCCCTCGCAGGCAATCACACCCGGCGTAGATCACATAACTCCTACAATTGATACAGACGCCGTCATCCTCACCCGGTATGCAGACTTCATGTGGGCCTTTTGATATTTCACCCTCTCTCAAGGTCCGAAACCAGGGTCTGAGCCCCTCCCCAT
>CAYRND010000091.1:0-15713 GCA_964425365.1 uncultured Phycisphaeraceae bacterium | reverse complement strand
TACACATTCCGACTGCCGACCGAGGCCGAGTGGGAATACGCCTGTCGGGCCGGGACGGGCACATCGTACAACCTGGGCAATACGATCCACTCGCTCGAGGAGGCAGGTTGGTTCCTGTCGAACAGCGGCGGCGAAGTCCGGCCGATCGGGACGAAGCTGCCGAACCAGTGGGGACTTTACGATATGCACGGCAACGTGGCCGAGTGGTGTATCGATACATACGACCCGGGTTATTACCTTGTGGCGGAAGTCGATGACCCGGTGAATGAAGCCGTGGAGAATCAGGCCAGGACCATCCGCGGAGGGGGTTGCATCAACCTGCCGGAACACTGTCGCAGTGCCTATCGGAGCTGGGCGCATCCATTGAATCATTACCGCTTTCTCGGTTTGCGGCTTGTCCTCGAACCGGTCGATTACAAGCCGGTTCATGCCGCGGTGGGTGAGCAGTGACTTGATATCATGTAGTATGTATCCGCCTCAGGCGGGCGCGTGGTCAATGCTGGAAATGGCAGGATCATTTCATATGTCATCCCGGCTGATTAACGCTATGCGATCATTGTCAATAGGCTATTTCCCAAACCACAAGCCCCGAACCGTAAGCCTGTTCGTGGATCGGACAGATTCAGTACGTAAGACTGCACTATTCATGCCGCCGTTATGTTATGCGGTTGACTGGCCGGGCAGGAGCGGGGGTATGGGGCAGTCGAGTGAATCGGCGATGCCGCGGAGCAGCTCCGCTTCCTTGATGGTGACCTGTCTGTCGGCGCTGATGCAGGTGATGCAGGCATTGATCAGTTTGCGTTTTTCCAGTGGGTGGAGTTTCTGTAGTGTGTCCAATGCCTTGTCGAGTGCGGCCATGGTGCAGCGTTCGGCGGGTTCGAGGTTCAGGCCGGGCAGCTTGATCACGGCGATCGACTGGTTGATCGCGGCGGTGACGTGCTCATCGCGGCCGTGGCCGACGCGGGCGAGGATCGAGAGCAGTGTGGCGCATTCATTTCGCAGGCCGCGAAGCTTCAGATTACCCTCTGGTATTCTCGGTTTACCCGTCATTCTGGGTTCCAGCCGGTGCAGGATCATCCGCCTGACGGTCCATTCGAACAGGTCGACCTGTTCGTCTGCGGCGATGAGTGCCGCGACGTTCTGCTTGAAGCTTCTATACTGTCCGGAAGCGAGTTCACTCAGTGCGGGTACGGTCATATCGAGCAGCGGTAGTCTCACACGCTGGTCGAGATTGTCGATGATCCCGACCATTTGTTGTGTGAGTTTGTAGACTTCCGGATCTGCGTGGACGGCGAGTCGAGCGAATTGTGCTTCCCGCACCTCGGGTTTCTGATCGAGCAGCAGTGCGTAGACCACCGCCCGCGAGCCGTAGGATTCCCGTGCACCGGCTTTGACCGGCTCGGGTATTTCACTGATCAATGCGTTGGCGTAGGCCAGATGAGCCAGGGTTGGCGAGCCGATCTGTTCGACGCTCCGGCGCAGTTGCTGATGTTGAACCGGCTGGTCCCGGCCGCCTTGTTTTTCACGTGCGAGACGGATGCGGTCGGCCATGGACTCCGTGGGAGCGGCGGCGAGGCCGGATAGGTTTGCGGCAGCCCCGGCGAGCGACGCTTTCGTTTGTCCGTACTGGTCCGGCTCTTCGGTTTCAATGTCATTGAAACGGCCGTCGAACTGCGGGTCGATTCGTCTGATCCGCTGGATGAGCGGCGGGTGAGTCGCCATGAGTGTCAGCCACGCCGAGGCGAGCGCCTGGCCGAAGAACATATGGCTGATTTCATCCGCTTTCGGGCTGGCTAGGTGTGAGCCGATCCCGCCGATTTTCTTCAGTGCCCCGGCGATCCCATGCGGATTGCGTGTGAACTGAACGGCGGAGGCGTCGGCGAGATATTCTCGCTGTCGAGAGACGGCGGCCTTGATCAGGTTGCCGAAAAAGACGCCGGCGAACCCGATGATGATCAGCGTCAGGCCGAACAGCGGTATCAGCAGCACGGCGGCGCCGCCGCCTTTCCGGTTGCCTGTCCGAACGTGTCCCATGCGGCCGTACAGCATGGATCGTAAGATGGCATATCCGATCAGCCCGATGACGAGAATGCCGTGGATGATGCCGATCAGTCGGATGTTCAGGCGCATATCGCCGTTGAGGATATGGCTGAACTCGTGGGCAATCACACCCTGCAGCTCATCGCGGCTGAGTTTATCAACACAGCCTCGGGTCACGCCGATGACGGCGTCATTCGGCGAGAAACCGGCGGCAAAGGCGTTGATGGACTGTTCGTTTGTCATGATGTAAACCGGTGGAACGGGCACGCCCGAGGCGATGGCCATTTCCTCAACGACATTGAGGATCTTGCGATGCTGGGGGCTGGTTGAGCCGGGATCGATCAGCCGGCCGCCCATCATGGTGGCGATGGTACTGCCCCCGCCACGGAGCTGTGAGATTTTATACAGTGAACCCATGGCGACGATGACAAGCGTGCAAAGAATGGAAATGCCCAGAATTTTCGGGTTCCACAGGACGACGGTGTAGATGTCGTTATTTTCCGTTGAGGGCGAGGTATAGAAGTCCATCGCGTTGACGAAGAATGATGTTGCGATATAGACCATCGCCATGATGACTATCGTGGCGAGGATGAACAGAAAGACGAGGTAGCCGGTGTTCTTCCGGGCCTGTGCCTGGTGCTCGAAGAAGTCCATCGCCATATCAATACCTCAGCGAAGCGGTGTCCGTCATAAGACGAGTCAACTGAAAGATACCTTGACGGCTTCGCGTTCGGCGGCGTTTTCTATTTCGAACAGTTGCGCTTCGCCGAAGTTGAACATCCCCGCGATGATATTACTGGGGAAGCTTTCGCGGTAGGTGTTGTAAACCATGACGGAATCATTGTAAGACTGGCGTGCGAATGCGATTTTATTTTCCGTCGAGGTCAGCTCCTCGCTGAGCTGCATCATATTCTGGTTGGCCTTCAGGTCGGGGTAGGCCTCCATGACGGCGAACAGCCTGCCGAGCGCCCCACCGAGCGCGCCCTCGGCGCCGAGCAGGTCCCTGATAGCGTCGGCGTTGGCGGGGTCGGCGGCGGCTTTAACCGAGATCTGCTGGGCCTGGTTGCGGGCCGCGATGACCGCTTCAAGCGTTTCTCGTTCGTGCTTCAAGTAGCCTTTTGCGGTTTCGACCAGGTTCGGGATCAGGTCGTACCGGCGTTTGAGCTGGACATCGATCTGTGCGTAGGCGTTTTTGAAGCGGTTACGCAAACTGACCAGCTTGTTGTACATGCCGGCGATGATCATGACCAGCAGCAGCAGCCCGGCGCCGACGACGATGAGCAGTATGAGAGTTGGTCCCATGGTTTGTTCCTTGTAAAACGAGCGTCGTGAATCGGCCTGTCTGCCTGCAGGCCGGGTAAATGGCATGATCCCGACATTTAATCGGCAGATGGGCGGTCATGCCTGCAATAGCGGCAGAACGGTATTTCAGTTCAAGGCGGTATTTACCGGATCATAACATGTAAGTCAGTTGCATTGTCGGGAAATCGAGGGACTGATGTGGCACATCCGGTACAATTCGATACCTGGCCGGTTGTGAGGCGGGCATTTCACGAGGGCGAAATAGCATATAATGAAGGGTTTTGAGGATGGTATGGTGAATGTATCTGTGACAGATCGAATTGACAGGCTTCGCGGCATGATCGATCAGGTGATGCGTCGCGATCGTTATGATTTGCAACGCCGGCTGAAATCGATCCGTCAGGGTTCACGCCGCCGGTCGGCGGCAGATCAGGCGAGCCGGCTTGACAGACTGGAGAAGCAGATCAGCCGATCGATCGAGCATCGCCGTCGCCGGGCCGGGCAACTGCCCCGGCCGGTGTACGCCGGGGAATTACCATTTCGTGACAATGTGGATGAAATCGCGGAAGCGATCCGTGCCCACCAGGTGGTCGTAGTGTGCGGCGAGACGGGTTGCGGCAAATCGACACAGTTGCCGCAGGTCTGCCTGCAACTGGGGCTCGGTGTGGCGGGTTACATCGGGCATACGCAGCCACGACGTATCGCAGCCCGGTCGGTGGCGTCCTATATTGCCGACCAGCTCAAAACGCCGCTGGGCGGTAATGTCGCCTACAAGGTGCGTTTCGCCGATACCACCGGCCCGCGGACGTATATCAAGCTGATGACAGACGGCATTCTGCTGGCGGAGATACCAAGTGACCGGTACCTCGATCAATATGACGCGATTATTATCGATGAAGCGCATGAGCGGTCGTTGAATATCGATTTCCTGCTGGGTTATCTGAAGCGACTGTTGCCCAAGCGCCCTGATCTGAAGGTGATTGTCACCTCGGCGACGATTGATCCGGGCAAGTTCAGCGATTTCTTTTCAGATCGCAGCGGCCGGCCTGCACCGGTTATCGAAGTGAAAGGCCGGACGTATCCCGTTGATGTGTGGTACCGAGAGCCCGCATTGTCGGATAAATCGGAAGAGCCGGACGTGATCCGTTCAGTTGTTTCCGCCGTCGAGGATCTCCAGTCGCATGCACCAGGCGATACGCTGGTGTTCATGCCGACTGAACGTGATATCAACGAGGCGGCGCATGCATTGCGATCGCGGTATGAATCGACATCGTCTTCGCAACATGGTATTGAAGTGCTACCACTTTACGCGAGGCTGTCACTGAAGGAACAGAGCCGGATATTTCAGTCGCATACGACGCGCCGTATCGTGATCGCAACGAACGTGGCCGAGTCGTCGATTACAGTACCGGGCATCCGTTACGTGGTTGATACAGGTACCTCGCGGATCAGCCGGTATTCAGCGAGGGCGAATATCCAGCGACTGCCGATCGAGCCGGTATCGCAGGCCTCGGCCGAGCAGCGTAAAGGGCGGTGCGGTCGCGTGAGTGAAGGCATCTGCGTGCGGTTATACAGCGAACGGGACTTTCAGAATCGTGACAGGTATACGCCGCCGGAGATCATGCGAACGGACCTGGCGTCGGTGATTCTACAGATGAAGTCGATGCATCTCGGCGAGATCGCCCGGTTCCCATTCATCGATCCACCGCCGACGGGTATGATCCAAGACGGTTATCGTACACTGTTCGAGCTGGGCGCGGTGGATCATGAAGGGCGCCTGACGGAGATCGGGCGGAAACTTTCGGCGTTGCCGGTGCATCCGCGTATCGGACGGATCATTCTCGCAGGTCACCAGGAGAACTGTCTGAACGAGATACTCATCATCGCCTCGGCGATGGAGGTCTATGATCCGCGGCTGCGGCCGGAAGACAAGCAGCAGCAGGCCGATGAACTCCACGCCCGGTTCATGACGCCGGACTCCGATTTCATGGGCTATCTGAAGTTATGGGATTTCATTCATCAGTTGAAGAGCAAACTGTCGCGTCGGAAGCTGCAGGTGGGCTGCCGTCAGAATTTTCTGTCGTACAAACGTGTGATCGAATGGCTGGATATTCACCGCCAGTTGCGTGATCTGGCCGAGAGTTGCGGGATGGTACAACGCGGGCGAAGCGACACGTTCAGCGCGATACACCGCGCTTTGTTGACGGGACTGTTGTCGAAGATTGCATTCAAATCGGATACGTATGAATATACGGGTGCGGGCGGTAAGAAGCTGTACCTCTGGCCGGGGTCGAGCCTGTTCGACAAGCAGCCGAAATGGATCATGGCGGCTGAGCATGTGGAGACGACCCGCCGCTACGCGCGGATGGCGTCGCGAATCAGTCCGGGCTGGATCGAGCCACTGGCGGGTCATGTTGTCCAGCGGTCGTATTCCCAGCCGCACTGGAATCCCGAGACCGCGCATGTGCAGGCGTATGAGAAGGTGTCCCTGTTCGGTATGACCATCATGCCGAGGCGCCGTGTTCATTACGGGCCGGTTGACCCGGTCAAATCACGTGCTATTTTCATTCACCATGCACTCGTGCAGGGCGAGTACATCACCGATGCGCCATTTTTCGAGCATAACAGGCAACTGATCGAGGAAGTCGAGACGCTCGAGGCGAAGGCGAGGCGTCGCGATCTGTTGGCGGATCTCAAACAGCGTTATGATTTCTATGACCGCCGAATACCTGCGGGGATTCACAACGGGCCTGCGTTCGAGAAGTGGCGTCGCAAGGCGGAGCATCATGAGCCGATGCTGCTGTTCATGAATAAAAGCCATCTGCTTGTCCAGTCGGCAGATGATGTTACGCCGGAACAGTATCCCGACCAGATCCGATCGGGTGAAATGACATTGCCGTTGGCGTACCGTTTCGACCCGGCCGCGGGTGACGATGGGATTACAGTCACAGTACCGGTGACGGGATTGAACAAGCTCGAGCCCGACCGGCTGGAATGGCTGGTGCCTGGCAGGCTGCAGGAGAAGGTGATGGAACTGATCCGATCGCTGCCGAAGTCGTATCGCAGGAGTTTTGTGCCCGCGCCGGATTACGCGAAACAGGTGGTTGCGATGATCGGCCAGGCCGGGGGCAGCCTGGTTCATGCGGTTGCTGATTCGCTCTTGACACTGACGGGTGTTGAAGTACCTGTCGATCAGTTCCGTGCCGGCGCACTGCCGCCGTTCCTGCGGATGAATGTCAGGCTGATGGACGATGAGGGCCGGCATCTGGCGGAGGGTCGTGATATCGGGTTGCTGCGGTCGCATCTGTCGTCGGAGGCAACGGCGGGCTTTATCCGCAACGTCGATGAGCGTTGGATACGCGACGGTATTACCGGTTGGGATTTCGAAACACTGCCGAAGTCGCTTGATGTGGATCACGGGGGCATTCCGATGAAAGGTTATCCGGGCCTGATGGATGATGAAAGCGGCAGGTGCGTTTGTCTGCGGGTGTTCGATTCCGAAGATCTGGCGGGCAACCACCATCGTCGCGGGTTGCGTCGGTTGGCCGAGTTGCAACTCAGCCGCGAGATCCGGTACCAGATCACGCATCATACCCAGTGGGATCACGCCGCGGTTCTGTTTTCACCGATGGATACGCCGGACCGGCTGGTGGACAACCTTTCGCTGCTGGTGGCCGAGCTTGCATGTTTCGAGGACGTCGATGACGTCCGCGACCGGGACCGTTTCGTTATGATGCTCGATCGCGGCTGGAACCGGATCCGCGAGGTGGCCGATCGTGCAGTTTCACTTGCGGATCAGATTCTTTCACTGCATCAGCAGGTAATGGTGGCGATCACTTCGCCGGGCCTGCACGAGTCGCTTCTGTGGTGTGTTGATGATATCCGTCTGCAGGTCGGGCAGCTTGTGCATCGTGATTTTCTGATCGATGTGCCGTGGGATTGGCTCCGCCAGTATCCGCGTTATCTTTATGCCGCCCTGGTCAGGCTGGAGAAGGTTCGTGAATGGGGCACCGAGCGAGATGCCCATCTGAGCAGTGACGTTCGCCGGTTCTGGAACAGGTATATCGATCGCTATGCTTCGAATATCAGCCAGGGCATCTTCGATAAGGAACTGGGGCGGTTCCGCTGGATGATCGAGGAATACCGGGTATCACTTTTCGCGCAGAAGCTGGGTACGTCCGTTCCGGTGTCTGAAAAGCGACTGGAGAAGCAGTGGCAGAAAGTGGGTCGGATTTAATGTGATGAACCGGCCTTCGAGGCGTGTTCAAGCAGTTTGATGAACTGGTCGGGGAAATCTTCACCAAGCTGTTTCGCTTTTTCGACATCCTGCCATGCGCGTTCGTATTCGCCAGTGGCATAGTATGATATCGCCCGGTTCTTGTATGCCAGGCCGTATTCGGGCGACACTTCA
Source organism: uncultured Phycisphaeraceae bacterium (assembly GCA_964425365.1). Lineage (GTDB taxonomy): Bacteria > Planctomycetota > Phycisphaerae > Phycisphaerales > Phycisphaeraceae > CAYRND01. Next base: position 7,960 of record CAYRND010000091.1, on the reverse strand, counting down.
ATGGCACGGCTGAAATCGTCGATACTCGGCTGATATGCTTTACGTTTCGCCAGGATCAATCCTCGCTCCAGCCAGGCATCGGCATGCCGAGGTGCAAGCTCGACGGTGACGGAAAAATCATCGAAGGCTTTGTCGAATTCACCGAGATGCTTCCATGCCAGTCCGCGTTTGTAAAAGGCGACAGCGTGTTCCGGCAGGTAATCAATGACGCGGGTCAGGTCGGTAACGGCCTGTTTGTAGCGGCCGAGTTCGAGTTGCGAACAACCCCGGTGCAGGTAGACCGAAGGATGCGTCAGTCCCAGTGCTTCACTACGGTTGAATTGGGTGACGGCCTCTTCGAATCGGCCGAGGCCTTCGAGTGCAACACCCCTGTTATGGACGGCGGTATGCAGGTCGGGATTCAATGAAATCGCCGTATCCAGGTAACCGAGCGCTTCGTCGAATCGTCGACGGCGGTTGAGCTGGACACCCAGGTTGCTGTATGCGCGGCTGTTTTCCGGTTGCTGCCGGATGGTCAGTTTCCACATGTCGACGGCATGCCGGTAGTCACTGTTGCGTGCATAGGTCCGAAGCCCGAGCAGTGACAGTATCGTCAAAACGGCAATTAAAGTAACGGGGTTCATGTACCGGCGGCCTTTTGCAGGGATGCGATGGAGCAGATAAGCGTACGAAACAACCGTTATTATTACGACCGCTGCCAGCGGCAGGTACATCCGCTGTTCCGCAGCGGTCTGGGATGCCATCGGCAGGATGCTGGAGGTCGGTGCGAGCAGAACGAAGAACCAGATGCAGATCAATCCGGTCCGGGGCCTGCGGAACAGAAGATATACAGAAATGATCAGCAGTGTCATGATGAACAGTGCGTAGGGGACGATTTCCATCGTGTGTTCAGCAATATCGACGCCGTAATCAAAGATCAGTGTAACAGGGTAGAAGCTCAGCATCAGGTATCGCGTGATGACGCCGAACTGTGTTAAGGCATAATCCATACTGCCGACGCCGAGTCCGAACCCTGCCATACGCAGTGACCGGCCGGTGTACACCAGCAGTCCAAGCAGTACCCAGCTCGAACTGAGGGCTGCATAATAAGGCCATCTGCGTTTCAGTACCGATCGGAAATCGGCGGAGAGATAAATCCGATCGTACAGGAGTAACATCAATGGCGCGGAAACCATGACTTCCTTACTCGCCATTCCCAGCCAGCAGCAGATGACGCTGAGTAGATACCATGCCGTTGATGAGTTAGAAGATGATGCCGCCCGGATGAATGTATAAAGTGTGAGCAGATAGAACAGGCTCATGATCGATTCGGCGCGTTGAACGATGTAGGAAACCGCCGCGGTCTGCAACGGATGAACGCACCAGATCAGCCCAACTATCAGTGCAATCATCCGGGATGCGTTGTGAAGCAGCGGCGGTATGCCGTTCAATTCGAGCGTTCGTCGTACAATGCCGTACAACGTCAGTGCGGCCAGGAGATGGATCACGAGGTTCATGACGTGGTAGCCGGTGACGTTCGTGCCGCCGATGGCGTAATTGACGGCGAGTGACAGATTGATGACCGGCCGGGCGGTAACGGTGGTGGGGATATCGACAGGCATAAGGACCTGCCAGATCGGCCGGAGCTGACGAATCGATTCATTCTCGGTGATCGAGCTGTGATCATCGAGAATGAACTCGCCGTGGAAACTGTTGGAATAGACAAGCAATCCAGCGAGTATGATCAACCCCGGCGGGAGTAATCGGAGCAGGGCCGGCAATCGTTCGTTGCTCATGTTTGACCCGTCGTCATGGTTTTGAGATCGTTTTGAATGATCATCTCGATGACAGTTACAAGATTGTCATGGTCATAGATGAGATCATCACTGTTGCGTATGTTGCGATAGAAGTGAAGCAGCTTACTGCGTGCGGCACTGTCGATCGACCGGGCCAGGTCGTCGACCTGTGATTCATGGCTATCGAGTTGCAGGGCATCCCGCTGAGCGTGTGTCCGTTCCGCGATAAGCATATGGTGGTACCGGGCACGGTTGAGAGCGACGAACATCAGGTTGGGATTTCGCATCGGGCCGACCTGAAGAACCTTTCGCCCCATCGTTCGGCCGAGCAGTTCGACTTTCGCGAGCTGATGCGTCGACCACCATGCGGCCGCGGCTCCGACCACGGCGCCGAGGGCGGACCCGGCCAGCAGCGAGGTCCCGCCGACGGCGGAATCGACCAATCCGCCAATCGCCGCGCCGCCCGCCGCACCGCCCAACAGCAACTGGTGCTTTCGCAGGCCCCACAGACGCCATGTCGCGTTGGCGAACAGGTCGGACTCGAGCAGGTCGAATGCCGATTCCCGTCGATCGAGTCCGCGATGCGCGTAGATCGATTCGATCTGCTGCCTGCACCGGCGCTCACGCTCGCGAAGGTGGTTCTTGTATTTCTCGATCAGCTCCGGTTCGTAAGGCTTCGTATTCTCTTCAGCGTCCACGCTGCGGGTCTGTTTCATACCGACCAGGTCGATCAGCATTTCCGTGATGGCCCTGGCCGACTGTTTCCGTCGCCGGTCACGTTCTTCATTCAGAAGAGCCGCCGCTTCTTCAAGCGGTTGCCGCCATGGCTCGTTCAACTGGCCGAAAGCATGCAGCAGCTCGACGCGCTTGTGATGTTCAGCGGTGATGGCATTGAATACACGCACGATTTTGAAGTACTGGTCAAGGGCATTTCGCCATTCACCGGTGTGGTCGGCCCGGCCGATCGGATTGATCAGCGCCATGCTCGGCCGGCCGGTCCATCGGAGTATTTCCATTTCAGATTCATATTCCGGGCCGTAGGGGATCGACCCGTCGACCACGTACAGAATGCCGGCTCCGGCGAGGATCGGATCGAGTAGTTCGCATTCCTCCTGCATCAGGTTTCTCGCGCGATGCCATTGGACGAACTGGCGTACCACGTCGATATGCTTGTCCGCCGTGGTTTCATGCTGTTTCATCCAGTCGATCGCCTGTCTCGCCCGCTGGAAACCCGGGGTGTCGACCAGGGTATAGAGTTGCCGGCCGTCGACCTGCATGGGGTATCGCCTGCATATCGTCGTCGTACCGGGCTCGGGCGAGATGGCAACCGTCTCATCCTGGGCAAGGGTCGCGACAATACTCGACTTGCCCTTATTCGGATGCCCGACGACGGCGAATACCGGATGCTCGTTCATGACAGCGAGACCTCGTTCAGATTGACGACCGAAACCCAGGGATCGCCGATGGATTGGAACCGGTCCTGCCACGGCCGCAAGCATGCCGGCGACGGTGCGGCCGGTTCTGAACCGTCATTGAATGCCAGGGGCAGGACCGCAATGGCGATACCCTCTCCTGATGTTTCTCGTAGCTGTTTGACGAAATCGACCAGTTCCAGCATGGGCGGCTCCCATGAACGTGTCAGTAATAGAATGATTTCATCTTTCAGATTCAACCGGCCGAACTGGTCGATGACCTGTTTATCCTGCTCGACGGTTCGGCTGCCGCCTGCCTGGTAGACAGCGGTGATGGTGCAGCGAAGCAGACTGCTCAGTGTTTGCACTTCGTCGATCGGTACGCTTGACCAGTTGATCACGCGGCAGGAACGATCTGCAAGTGACAGCCGATGCCCTGTCTGCTGAATCGGGTTGCGTTCAGACGGTTTGAGCGATTCCGGTTCATCCGAATGCCAGTGCAGAACTTCAGTATTCATGCGATCGAGAAGATCACGTGTCCCCGGCAGGCGCAGTATTGACCGCCTGATTTCACTTCGCAGTTTCCATGATGTGATTGCGTGAATCACCGCCCGCGGGATCAGGCCGTAGACGATCATGCAGTACAGCAGAAACGGCCACCATTGCCCGAGCGCTCGCAGGTCGGGTGACGGCTGCTGCATACCCGGCAGTGAACCTTCCTGAAAACGGAAATACCGTGTCGATGCGATAAGCTCATGTGAGGGATTCGCCTGCGGCTGCCAGGTGGACCAGGGCGAGGCAAGGCATTCCGTAATCGTATGCAGGTTCGATGCATCCACCTCGAGCGTCGTGCTCCATGCGAACGCCAGATCCGTAAAAGTAATCAGATAGAGTACACAGAGAACCGCGGCAATATTGAACGCAAGTGCGAACCGCTGCGACCAGTTCATGATCAGCCACTGCTGGATATGGTGATAGAGTTTCTGATGCACTTCAACACGTCCGGCGATGGATTGCATCGCCCGGCGGTATCGACGCGGCAGGATCGAGACGATCAACGGAGCGATCCGGCCGGGGCTGATCAGGCGAACCAGCCCGCTCAACTGATCGGCCACGGGAAGCCATCGTCGCATGGCCATGAGAAGAAAGGACAGCAACAGCAGTCCGAGCAGCAGTAGTTGCAGAAAGACGAACACCGCCAGTACATGGACGACATTGACCGGCCGGGTACCGTCGTAATAGAAAACCACCGCGGCGGCCGACCAGCCCGACAGCAGACCCGCGACGGTCATGATGATACTGATGAGTTTCGACGCAATGGCGAACCGGTGACCGGTTTGCAGACCGCCTTGTTCACGCAATTTCGCCAGCAGGCAGGCAATCTGCTTAATCGGCCTGTTCCGGTACCGTTCAAATGCCAGGCCGATCCGTCGATCGCGTCGGTGCAGTTCGCGGTAATTGTCGATCTGATCCCGTTCGTGCTGGACGGACAGATCGACCAGATCGGCCAGTAAACCATATTGGCTGCAAGATTTTTCCATGCCTGTTTTTACATCGCTGATACTACTGGAGATACCGTCACCCGTAAACAGCCGTTGAATCCGTTTAGCCATGGTGGCTTTCGGCCCGTATTTCAATATACGTCACCAATGGTCTGGTTAATTCTTTTCTACGATTGATATGGCCATGCTTGGGCATACCAGTCGCCTGTGATTACATATATTTCAATTTTGGTATATTTGTGGTATAATTTGGTAAATCATGGTCTCAGCCAAGGTGGATTAAGTGGATCAAAGCAAGTCTGATAAACAGTTTATCGTACGGTTCAAAGAATGGCTTCACGAGGAGCGTCTTGGGGTGGGTGATAAAATCCCGGCCGAGCGGATACTGGCGGAGATGTTCAATGTCTCACGCGGGACGGTCAGGGCGACACTTGAACGGCTTGAATCGGATGGCATTATCCGTTTCGAAAAGCCGGGGGGCAAACGACGGGTTATCATTCAGATGCCGCAGGTTGATACGCTCATGTCCAGTACCGTGGCGATATTGACCACCTATCGCGAGGAGATTCCCGAAAGTGCGGCGGATTATAAGAATCAATATACCATCGGGTGGGAACGGTACATCAATCTCGGCGCGACGATGGAGCTTGAATCCCGCGGCCTGAACGTACTGAAATTACACATGGAGAAACTTCGCGAGACCGAGCCGGACAAGATCCTGCGTGACCGGTTCAAAGGCCTGCTCGTCATGCAGCGTCCGCAGGAAATGATGATGTGGCCGCCGTTTCTGGCCTCACTCACAGAAAAGAAGATTCCAGTTGTCATGTACGGCAATGAGCAGGACATCACGGGATTTGACCGTGTTATTTCTGACCACGACGCGGGAACATATGCACTGACGCAATGGCTGATCCGTCAGGGGAAGACCAAGATTCTGCGGGTCTGGATGCCTTATGACATTTACTGGCTGCGCATGCGTAACAGCGGTTACGAACGTGCGATGAAAGACGCGGGTCTTGAGCCGCTTCCGCCGGTGACGATTGATATCTGGACGGAAGACGATTTCACACAGCAGCTTTACTTATACGAACGCAATGTCCGGATCACAGGGGGGCGACTGATCGAGTATCTGGCAGGCGACGATCGTGTCGAAGCGATCATTGCCCTGAACGACGGCTACGCATACGCGGCGGCGGCGGCGTGCCGGTTGTTCGGCCTGCATCCGAACAGGGACATCATGATTGTCGGGTATGACAATTTCTGGCGAGGATCGACGGAGCGTAAATGGGATGATTTCGTCCCGGCGGCGACGGTCGACAAGCATAATCCACGTCTCGGTCAGGAGATGGTCCGCCTGCTGATGGACCGGATCGAGGGGCGCCTCCCCACAGAACCGCAGTTGCGGCTGATCAAGCCGGACCTGGTTATTCCGACCCCCGAATAAATCTCATTTAAACACAGACCCGACTCCGGGAGGTATCATACAGCGAAGTCGGATCTGAAAAGCGTGGTAGGCGGTATTATCACAAATTGCGTTATGCAGCCTGTGCAGTATGCTCGGCAAGTTTGAACTGGCCGACCAGTTGTTGCAACTGTTCACTCTTCTGGCTCAGTTGTACTGAGGCCGTAGCGGCCTGGCGTACACCTTCGGCGCTCTGCTTGGTGACTGCTGCAATCGACTCGACGTTGCGTGATATCTGCTCGGCAGCGGAGGATTGTTCCTCAGCGGCTGCGGCTATTGACTGAATCGTGTTTGCCACATGGTCCGAGCCCTGAACGATCTGGTTCAGCACTTCACCAGACTGGTTGGCTAGGTCGACACCTTCCTGTACGCGCTCAGTGCCTGTGTTCATACGTTGGACTACGCCGGTGGTGTTGTCCTGGATGGCGAGGATGGATGAAGCGATCTCTTCGGTTGCCTTCGTGGTGCGATCAGCGAGTTTTCGCACTTCATCGGCGACGACGGCGAAGCCCCGGCCATGTTCACCGGCGCGGGCGGCCTCGATCGCCGCATTGAGTGCCAGCAGGTTCGTTTGATCGGCAATATCATTGATCACTTCGATGATTTCCCCGATCTGCTCACTCCGTTTTCCCAGTTCCTGGATAGCGGTGGCGGACTCCTGAACGACGGCGGCGATGGTGTTAATCCCGTCGATCGTTTTGTGTACGACTTCGCCGCCGTCACGGGCGCTTTGGCCCGCATCACTGGATATCTTCGCCGCGTCAGCGCTTTTCTGAGCCACTTCAACTACCGTGGCCGACATTTCCTCAATGGCGGAAGACACCTGGGTGGTCTGGTTTTCCTGCTCCTGCATACCCTGGGCCATCTCTTCACTGGATGATGCGATTTCCGTTGCGCCGCTTGCCACCTCGCGTGCCGATTGCGCCACTTCAGCGATGATGTCGTGGACCTTCTGGATGAACGTATTGAACCATTTCCCGAGTTCTCCGACTTCATCCTTACGCTGTTCGTCAACACGCTGCGTCAGATCGCCTTCACCCTGGGCGATGTCTTTCAATCGATCGACGATACTGCGGATCGGTCCGGTGATCGATAAAGTCATGAAGACGGCACAAAAGAGGGCCAGCAGGATGGATGCTGTAATTGAGAAGATCATTGTCGTGATCGCATTGGATACGCGGGTGTTCGACTCGTCATTGACCTTGTTGATGAAATCATAAACGCCGTCACGTACATTGCGTGCCTGTGCCATTACAGCGTCCGCGGCCGGCTTTTGTTTATTGTACTGGATATCTTGCTGATCACGGTTGATCTGGCGGAACGTCTGGACCATCTGGAGGTAATCATCGAGGGCTGCATCGGCATGCGTGATATTTTCCTGAGCGGCGGTATCCATGATTTCTCCCGCACTGCGGGCGAGCAGGGATTTAACATGGTCGATTTCTTCAATCCAGTTCTTCGCAATAGCATCCTGGGCTTCCGGTTTGATCGCGAGTTGGTATTGCTGGGCGAAAATGCGGACACGGTTGAATGCGTTTCGGATTTCCTGGGCATGAAGTGTCCGTTTGACGATGCTGTAATCCACTACTTCGCCATTGTCAGTCGTGGTTCTGGTTGACTCGATCGCGCTATACTGTGCATCCAGAATCTGCTTGATTTCTTCCAGTACCTCTTCTGAATCCGCCTCGCGTTTCCTGCCTGTTTCTATTTTTTTCTGATGCAGGTTGTAATAATCGGTATTGGCCTGGCCATAATGATTGTCCCTGCGATGGGTTTAAAACCCTCGCCTTCAGGCGAATCCTTTAGGTT
>CAYRND010000090.1:0-15843 GCA_964425365.1 uncultured Phycisphaeraceae bacterium | reverse complement strand
CCACCCCCCGTTCCACCCCCCACCATGGTTGCAAAAATCGTCGGATCGAATGTCGAAAAAATAACGGGATCGTCCGATTCAGCACCATCGGATATAGACTGCTCCACGCCCACAAGGTGAAGCACAACCTCCAGATCCTTCGATCGTGGCGGAAGACAGGTCTTATCATCACATGCCTGGTAATTCACCAACACGTTCAATGTGACCTCGCCCGGTGAAGCCGATGCATCCACCAGTACCGGCAGGTAAATTACCGCTTTCTGCTCATAAACCGCAATTGTCATAGGCTCGTCGTTGTAATTCACTTGAACCCGGTGAGGCAGCGGATACTGTACAGGTCCGATCTCGAGCAACGGCGACACGTCATTTACCTCAACTGAGGTCGCAATCAGAAAATCCAGCTCCGCCGGTATCGCCCCTCCCTCCGGATTGATGTGATAACCCTCATCGATATCCATGATAATCGCCAGTACCCGTTGGTCAGCGGGTCTCGCTTCTCGAATGTTCCACTGTGCCTTGATGCGTACGGGGTCTTTGCCGAATAACTGAGCCTTCACTGGGCTGCCGCATGCCACAATGGCTATCATGAGGAAGAATACGCGTATATTTCTATCAAACATAAGCTTACATTCCCGCGTCCAGGACGCTTTGTACATATACAACCGGTTATGCCGCTGATTTGTTCGCTTACACAAACGGATTTCCATGGTTTTGAAGCTCATACCTCAATTCGACCGATAATACCGCTATGGTGCCGACCATAGTAGCGCCAAGTAGATCTATGTGGCAAATTCATGGCTGAAGTACTTGACCAGCATGAAATAGATTCTTTGCTCGCAGCGGTTGAATCCGGCGGCGTTTCGCAGGAACAACCCAGTGAATCGACCAGTGTCTTTTCACACCGCCGGAGTAAGATCGTCGGTGATGTCGAGATCCGCAGCTACGACTTCAAGCGGCCGGAACGCGTCAGTAAAGACCAGATGCGGGCACTCGAAAACCTGCACGAAGGGTTCAGCCGCAGCTTCGGCGCCGCTCTCTCGGGGTTCCTCAGAACCATCATGGAAGTCAAGGTCGCCAACATCGAGCAGATGACCTTCAGTGAGTTCACCCACTCGCTTCCAAGCCCCACCTGCTTCAACCTGCTCTCTTGCGAACCGCTTGAAGGCAATATGTGCCTCGAAATCAGCCCGCTCATCATTTACCCTGTTATCGACAGGTTGCTCGGCGGCTCGAACGCCGAATTGTTCATCCCGCAACGACCGCTGACCGCTATTGAAATGCGCCTTGTGACAAAGATCATCGACCGCGCCATCGGCTCACTGCACGAAGCGTGGGAAAGTATCATGGACCTGAAGTTCAAACTCGTCGATACGGAAAGCAATCCCGTACTCGTCCAGATCGTCCCGCCAAATGAAGTCGTTGTCGTCGTCGGTTTCGAAATGAAAATGGGCGGCCGCGCAGGTACCATGAGCCTCTGCATACCCTACAATGTCATTGAGCCGGTCGTCGATAAACTGTCCAACCAGACATGGGCGGCATATAAGAAAAATGTCAAGGACAGTATGCTGCGCCATCGCCTCACCAACCAGCTCGAATCGGCAAAACTTTCCGTCTCGGCCCGGCTCGCCAATACTTCCATGAAGATCAATGACCTGATGAATCTGCAGGTCGGCGATGTTCTGCTCACCGATAAACCTGCTACCGCACCGCTGACTCTGCTCGTCGAAGGCAAACGGAAATTCATCGGTCGGCTCGGCCAGTACCGCGGTAACCGGGCATTCAAGGTCACCCGGCGGATCACGCCAAAAGATCGCGTCTGAAATACGTCTTCCCCTTCCTCATTAACTACCAGATCACCTCGTCCGAATTGAACACCGGGCCGTCTTTGCAGGTCAGCATATACCGCCAGGGCCGTCCGCCAGGCGTATGGCCATGGGGCGGAAGCAACCGGTCAGACTGATCATGCGTCGGATCGATTTTAACAATACACGACTGACACGTGCCCATACCGCACGCCATTACCTGCTCCATACAAACCTGGCAATCGACATGATATCGGCTTGCCATCTCCGCCACTGCACGCAACATGGGATGCGGACCACAGGCAAATATCACCGCCCGACTCAGATACTGCTCTGACAATCCGTCAAGCATCGCCTGAAGACCATCTGTGATTTTACCCCGCAGGCCGATCGAACCGTCATCCGTACAGACCACCGTCGGATAGTCATACCGGGCGAATTGTTCAATACAATAGTTCGGCAGACCGCTCGGATCAGGCTCGATCTCATCTATATAATCCACTGCGAGAAGATCCCGTGTCATAGCACCTGTGAAGGCAATCGCGTCCCAGCCGGCAAAACGCAATAACCGGGCGAGATAAAACATCGGCGGCAATCCGACGCCTCCTCCTACCAGAAGGCCATGACAACGATCCTCTGATAGCCTGAACGGCCGGCCCAGCGGCCCGATCAGATCAATCCTGTCGCCAACAGATACATCACTGAGCCACGCCGTCCCGACCCCCACATTCCGGCAGATGATATCGAGCAAGGCGCCATTACGATCGTCATACCTGTCGGCCAGGCTGAACGGTCGTCTCAGCAGGGGTAGTCGTTCACACAACTCGACCTGCCTGATCCCGGGCAGTTCACCCTCCGACCATGCCAGTTCAGCCCCCGAGATACGATCCTGTCCGACAACTTCATCCGGTGGTCGACATCCAACCTGGATGAACTGGCCCGGTTCCGTCGCCGGAAACGGCCCGTCAGGTCGCAGGACAATCAGGTAATGGTCGCGACAGAGCTCACGTTTAAGCGCCACTGTCGATACGAAACGGCCTGCACAGGCAAGTGCCATGTTGTCGGATTGGATATCATGTGAAGTCATCGAAAAGGGAGTATATCACACACGCCATGTTTACCAAATACCTTACAGTGGAGCTCCGGGCAGCGATCGATGTTCTTTTTCCCAGTCATGTCAGTATGGGACTGGCGGCCTGCCGCAGGCCTTGGCGGCCGGATGAACCGGCTCAATTCTGCCACCGCTGCGGGGCATCGAAAGGGCCGGGAACGGAAACACTCTACGGCTGCAGCTTTTGTCATAACAAGCGTTTCCACTGGGACCGGATGACACGGCTCAGTCGCTATGACGAACCGGTCGATCAGTGGATCAAGGCGATGAAGTTCAATCGGCAATGGACCTGGGCGACATGGTTCGGCAAACAGGCGGCATCACGCATTCATGCCAACCTGCCCGATAATAGATTGCTGGTCACCGCCGTACCAATGCATCCTCTCAGAAGATGGTATCGCGGCTACAACCAGTCTGAACTGATGGCGAAATCGCTTGCCCGGACAAAGGGCTGGACTTACATGCATCTGATTCACCGCCGCGAATACACCCGGCCTCAGACCGCCGTGGCGACTTCTCAGCGGATGAATAACATCCGCAGATCCTTTCGCATGGCACCGGTCGATCTGAGCGGCCATGAAATTATCCTTGTTGATGATATTAAAACAACAGGCGCCACGCTTTCCGTCTGCGCCCGCCTGCTTCGACGCGCCGGTGCTCAGTCGGTGCATTGTGTCGTGGCGGCTGTGGCAGAACCATGGACATGACCCTCGACAGACTACGGATACACCAACTTAACACTTGACGTCGACAGGTATCTTCCTGCCCTCCGCTGCACTGCGGATCGCATACATGACCATGGCCAGACTCTTGATATTATCTTCGCACGGACATGCCGCTTTCACCGCGCCGCAGGTCAGTACACTCTGTGCAAACTGGCGGATCAGGTAGTCATGGCCGCTACGGGGCTGGTCAATACGGGGGATGTCAAGATCGACCATTTCACTGTAGAAGCCGTGGTCGCCATCATTGCGAACAGCCTGCGCCTGAATCTGCTCACCGCCATTCCAAACAATCGTGCCTTTCGAACCCACAATACGCCAACAGGCATTCCACTGGGTAGGCAATCCTTCGCTGCACCAGGAACCGCGATAGTTATAGATAACCTGTCTGCCTGTTGCCGCATCCATCATTTCGAATATTGCCACGGCGGAGGCATCCCCCCGATACCACGACCACGTCGGATTGAACGTATGACAATAAACGGAGACCGGATCGGCTTGCGAAATCTGCCTCGCGGTGTCGAACGTATGAATGGCCATATCCAGAAGCAGCGGGTGATCCATCTCGTCACGAAAACCGCCGAAGTGCGCACCGATGAAAAAATCGCAATGTACTTCTTCGATCTCTCCGATCATGCCGCCGCTGATCATCTGCGCCATGGCAAGAACATTTGCATCAGGCCTGCGAGTCTGTGTCACGGCGTAGAGACGCTCAGCCTCTCGGGCCGCACGAACCATCCTGACCGCTTTGTCCATCGAATCACTCATCGGTTTTTCACCCAGAACATGGCAACCGGCCTCCAGAGCGCGAATAGTAATCCGGTCGTGAACCGCAGGTACTGTCAGATCGAACACCGCGTCGGGACCAAGCATGGCTAACGCTTCGTCAAGACTGGACAGGCACGGTACATGGCTCAGTTTGAATTGCTCTGCACGCTGCTTCGCTTTCTCCAGATCGATGTCAACCATACCCACCAGATCAATGTCCGTACAATCGAGCACCGGCGGCAACCAACTACCGGCAATGCCTCCGCAACCTACCAGCACGGTACGTATGGTTTTCTGTGTCATGGCACAACCAGTTGCGACTCAAAATGAAAAACGGTTCAAGGTCCCCATGTCGATTACACACGCAGTTCCGCACCTGCGGCTTCTTGAAGCCGGCGGGTCACAGCCTCCACTTGCGGGTCCACCTCTTCGTGACGTAGTGTTCGATCAGGATCGCGGAACAACATCCGGAAACTGACACTCTTATTTCCCTTCGGTATCTGCCTGCCACGGTACGTCCCCAGAAATTCAAGTGATTCCAGCATCCCCGGCCTGAGATCATGAATCTGCCACGCTATCGCCTGCCAGCTCACTGTTTCGCCGACCACGATCGACAGGTCCCTTGCAATACCGGGAAAACGCGCCAGGTGTCGGGTCTGCCGCTGCGATGGATACAGCGCCAGCAACGGTTTCAGTTCCATTTCTGCAACCACCACCGCCATTTGCAGATCGAACCGGTCACACAATGCCGGCGACAGCAACCCGAAATGCCCCAGCTTCTGGTCGTTCAATACCAGTTCAGCACCTACCTTGTAGATGGTTGATTCAGCGGGCACCACGGCCAGGCCGTTACGCGCCGGTTCGCCACCCATCCGTTGAACAAGTTCCTCGATCGTCCCGCGAACACTACGAATCGCTGTCTCCACATCCGATACGTCATGCAGAATCGCCAGGAGCCGGCTTTCCCGGATGGTTCCGTCGCACTTGTACCACGTCGAGGCTGTTTCGAACAGTGAGACATCGGTATTGCCGAAATCCTGGTTCGACTTGCGGCAGGTCAGCAGGCTGGGGATCAACGACGGCCTGAGCATCGGTTCAGCCTTCCTGCGTTCGTCTTCGATCATCACTGCCTGCATCCCCTGCGGCAGAAACGGCTCACCAAAAGCCGGCCTGACGAAGCTGAACGTGATGATCTCGTGATAACCATGCGATACCAGTACATCTGAAGCAACCTGGCCCGCGATGATGTCATGCTGCGGCGGACGGGTCACAATGTGAATCTTGTCCTGCAGTCCGATTTCATTTAAGCCGTATGACCTCGCCACTTCCTCGATCAGATCCACTTCTCGAACAAGATCCAGGCGATACGTCGGTATGGTGCATTTGATTACACCATTCCCTGCTTCAGGCTGAAGGCCCAGTCGCTTCAGGTAACCGGCCTGCTCCTCGGCGCTCAAATTCAACCCAAGCAGCGAACGGCAGCGATCGACACGCATGCCGATGCTCTGCGGCTGAGGCTCATCCTCACCGACACGTATCACCCCATCAGCCATTTCGCCACCGGCCAGATCGAGGATCATCTCAGCGGCACGGCGGCTGGCGGCTTCCACACCCAGTGGATCCACGCCACGCTCGAATCGGAAACTGGAATCACTCGACAGCTTCAACCTGCGGCTTGTCGCACGCACACTGAGCGGTTCGAAAACAGCCGATTCCAGCAGAATATCCCTGGTCTGTTCATCCACTTCACTGTACAGGCCGCCCATTACACCCGCGATCGCCACCGGCTGCTCGGCATCGGCAATCACGAGCATTCGCCCGGTCAGATCATGCCGGCTTCCGTCGATGGCCGTGAATTGTTCACCCTCATGTGCAGGACGAACCACAATCCGGCAGCCTCGCAATTTACTCATATCAAACGCATGGAGCGGCTGACCCATCTCCAGCAGCACGAAATTCGTGATATCAACTACATTATTCACCGACCGCAATCCGACCGCCTCCAACCGGCGGACAAGCCAGGCTGGACTCGTCCCGATTTTCACATCTCGTATCACTCGCGCGGTATAAACCGGACACCAATCAGGTGCTTCATTAACCACTGAAGTCAGTTCGTTGATATTGACTTTCCCTTTAGCAGGTGTCCTGATATCTGGCAGTACCAGACGTCGCCCTGACGCAGCCGCATACTCACGCGCCAGACCAATGTGGTTCAGACAGTCGCTTCGGTTACTCGTTACCTCAACGTCGAGCATAAAGTCCCTGCCACCACCGGTTAGCGATACTTCACTCCATCCATCAACAGGAAATCCCACACTGGTCAGGACCTGTTCACAATCATTCACACCCGGACAGGGCTCGTCCAGATAGCTGTTCAACCATTCAAGACTCGTATTCATGGCTCTGGATGTTAACAACGCACCAAGGTGGAGTAAATCCAGCCCGATCCATCACGCCTTCATTCCTCAACCAGATACCCATTGCAAGTCCCCGGATAATTCCAGGGCCAACCTCAAATTCGGGCTCGGATTCATCAAGTGGATATTCCCATATCTTTATTCCAGTCCGACCCTCTTCTCTATTGCCGTCAGGCACGTGTTCGGGCGGTTCGCCGCAACCCGGCCATATCGGATAACATATTCACGCGTTCAGGGAGACACACCTTGTCTGAATTACATACCATATGCCTGATCATTCTCACCCTGTTTCTAACCCTCATTCCGGGTTGCAGGCCGTCTTATTGCCGCGATGTACTTGAACATGTGAATTATCCACCACAATTCGCACTGGTTTTCTGTGTCGAAGCGGAAGATGAATCTGATTCGCGGATAACACATCGAAGCTCACAGTATGTGCTCGAACCGGACCGATACCTTCGCATCGCACTGGGATCAGGCGCTACGGAAGACCTCTTTCCCAGAAAAACCATTCAGCTCGATCCTTCACAGGTCGAATCCCTGTATTGTCATATCAACCGCACCGGCCTGCTGAATACCCACCCGGATAATCTCGATGCCATCGACGCCGATGTACGCTACCGGGTCACGATTACCGCATTCGGCCGCCGACATGCCTACCTGACAACACCCGAGGACAGCCCGGCAAGTCAGACGCTATTGAATAAACTGGCTTATTTCGGCGGAATCGACCGATTGGAAACGGAAACCATCCATTAACCACGCGAATTTGCACAGACCGCTGATTGTGATATAATAAGGGGTTACAAGCCAATACCCTACGCCCAGATACGGGAGACCTTCAGGCATGATTGAAGCACTCAAAGACGACAGAATCGTTAACCAACTCGGCGGCCGTTTTAAATTCACCGCTCTGATTCAACACCGAATGCGGGAACTTATGGAAGGCGCCAGGCCACTGGTCGAACGAGCAGGACGATCCGACTTCGAAATCGCCGTTAAAGAAGTCGTCGAAGGAAAAATCAACTACACACTGCACGAACATACAGTTGAAGAAGAATCTCTCTGATAAGGGGCATGGAGCATTACGACCATGCCGCACGATCAAGCCCGATCCGGCGAATCTGAAACAGATACGACCGCTGTCAACCCGATTAACTGTAGCCGTATTATTGTGGCTCTGACCGGCGGAATCGCCTGCTATAAAACCGCTTCACTCGTCAGCAGACTCACGCAGAAAGGTACGGCGGTACGAGTGCTCATGACTGAATCGGCCACACGATTCATTACGCCACTTACCCTTCAAACACTCTCAGGCAACCCCGTTCGCGTCAGTATTTGGGATACCGATGACGGCACAGACGTCAGACATGTCGGACTCGCGAGGTGGTGCAATCTGATGGTCATAGCACCCGCCTCTGCCAATACCATTGCAAAAATTGCCCATGGCCTTGCTGACGATATCGTTTCACTTGTCGCCCTCGCTCTGCCGCGAGATACCCCCCTGCTTATCGCACCCGCGATGAACGCTGATATGTGGGACAGTCCCATTACCCGGCAGAACATCGAACTACTCAAAAACAGACTCGGCGCCCATTACACCGGTCCGGAAGAAGGCAGGCAGGCCTGCGGCACAGTCGGAATGGGACGCATGAGTGACCCGGATGCTATTTTCGACACAATCACAAACCTGCTCCATCAGCAATAAATACTCCCGGAGTTATTGCGGGCAAATCAACCTGTCAACTGCTTATTCGAATATCACCTTGAATCACTCATGCCGTAACCGCTTCAGGTCGACATTCGACTATTTCAGAGACCCCGTCCTGATTCACCGTAACAGCATACGTCGTACCACGATAAATAACTTTGAACTGTATACGCGACCACTTCGGCGGCAGATGCGGCTCGAAGGTCAGCTCGCCATTGGATAGACGCAGGCCGGCGAAACCGAAAACGATCGCCTGCCAGGCGCCCCCCATATTGGCGGTGTGCAGTCCGTCATGGGTCGCTTCGTTCAGATCCGCAAGGTCGAGATACGCCGTTTCAAGAAAATACTGATACGCTTCATCAACATTGCCGAGCTTAGCGGAAATAATCGCACTCGTGCACCGGCTCAGTGAGGAATGGTGAATCGTCATGGGATCGTAATAATCATAAGCCGCCTTGAACTGCTCACGGTCGAACTCATCTTCAAGCAAAAGCATGGCCAGAACCACATCCGCCTGTTTCAGCACACGATATTGGTAAATCTCATGCCACTCGATTCCCCAGTATTTCGGATGCTCTCGCAGACGCCAGCCCTTGATGTCGGCCGGCGGCTTGGTCAGAAGAACCTCGTCCTGCAGTGGAATAGCCGTACCCGGAACTTTCGGAATACATAACCGTTCCGCCGCGTCTCGCCAGCGAATTGCCTCCGAATGATCACTGTTGAGCTGCACGCACAACCGCTGATAAACGTCGGGCCAATGATCCGCCGCATATTGCATCCAGTCAGCCGCAAGCTTCAGATTGCGCCGGACCATCAGGTTGGTATAAGCGTTATCTCGCCCAGGCTGTGAAAACTCGCACGGGCCGACGGCACCGTCCAGATGGTACGCACCCTCCTCCTCGATAAGCAATGACAACCAGTACCGTGATGTTTCAATGAGCATTTCAAGCCCGTAATCACGCATGAAAACCTTGTCACCCGTAATCCGGACATATTGATCCAACGCGTAACAGACGTCAGCCGTAACGTGTATCAGAATACGCGCGAGCCCGTCACAGGTCTGCTCAGAACCGCTGTCAGCATCCGCCATGAAGGGATAGGCCGCGCCCGATGCACCCCGCCACTGTGCCGTCTGCCGGGCACCGGCCAGTGTGTGATAACGGAATTTCATCAGATTGCGGCCGACCTGCGGCATCAGAAAATCATAAAACGGCAACAGGAAAATTTCAGTATCCCAGAAATATACGCCAAGGTAGCGATCGTGCGATAAACCTCTCGCCGGCAGGCTCACACGGTCCGTGTGCCTCGGTGCCAGTTGGATCAGATTGAACAGATTATAACGCAGTGCTTTTTCATCCTGCGGCGACCCTTCGATCCGGATATCAACGCGATCCCAACACGACTGCCAGACCAAACTGCTTTCATTCAACATCCGGGTGTAACCCCATCGCACCGCTCGGCCGACATGATCGATCGCCTTGCCTTCCGGTGATGTTGATCCATTCACATCACGCCCGGTAACAATCGATACGAAACGATCAACTGAATACGTTTCACCCTGCTTTAATTCCACGTGATCATGCTGAATAACCTGGCGTTCCGGACCGACACGGTTTTCTCCCTTCCGCGAAACGGCTGACGTCACCACAACCGGATGTTTTGTACCGGAACTGGTCATCCTCAGAGAGACATAATCCGTTTCAGCCGTTGCCTGATCAATATAGCAAAGCTGCATTCGATACATCGGCAGCGTCACAGGTCCCGGGCGGAAGGGCGTCTGAACCCGCCCGTCAATGCTGAATTCCATCGCCATCACACCCGACCAGTCAACGGCCGTCACATCGATCCGCTGGCATGCAGTATGCACATCCGACATCGAAAGAAACCGTTCGAAGTGCAAACGCGTCGTACGGCCCTTCGGGCTCTTCCAGGTGATCCATCTGCTCAATACACCCGTTCGCATATCCAGTTCGCGGCGATACGATACCAATTCGCCGCCAAGCGGATCAAATACTTCGTCCGCCAGCGTAATCGAACAGTTGAAAATCTCCGGAACGGCGATCATCGCTGTATACGGCCATGGCTTCCGCTCCTGGAATGCATTCGTCGCCTCGACGGACAAATCCGCAAATACACCGGCAAGATAGCCTTCTCGTCTACTCGGTAGATCGTCACTGCTCTCTTCGTGATAACCATGGATACCCATGTAGCCGTTCGATTGGCTCATGACGGTTTCCATGTAAATGTTACGTTCAATTTCCAACCGGTCCTGAACAAGCGACCACGGATCAATTTCATACCAGAACCGTACGGCGGTATTATCCTGATTCATCGCGGTGAGTTCCTTCCTTCACAGGGTGACATGGAACAGATCAGCAGAGTCGACCTGCCTTAACTGCCCCTGTACTGCCGGTGGATTTGATTCATACAACGCGACATCGACCGACAGACATTCCTGAATAACACAATTCCAACTGGTCGAATACAACCAGCACACATCAGTTCCTCCAGGTTGTTCTTCCAGGAAATCCTCTTACCAGGACATGTCTGCCTGTTTCCTCAGGATCAGCCGTATTATAACAGATTATTCATCGGAATAACAGTTTTCACGACACCTTCGCCTTGATCTTGGCACGGCGGTTGAGTTCGGCCTCGATGAAACCCTGAAGATCACCGTCAAGTACACTCTGCGGATTGCCCTGCTCGTGCCCCGTACGGTGATCCTTTACACGGTTGTCGTAAAAGACGTAACTGCGAATCTGGGTCCCCCACCCCATATCCAACTTTCCGCCGCTGGCGGCGTCACGTTCGGCCTGGCGCTTCTCCTCCTCGATCATTTCCAGCTTGCCGCGGAGAATGGCAATCGCTCGCTTGCGGTTCTGTTCCTGCTTACGCTCGTTCGAGCAGACCACCATGATACCCGTCGGTTTATGAACCAGGCGAACAGCCGTTGCCAGCTTGTTCACATTCTGACCGCCGGGCCCGGATGATCGTGCGAACATCGTGATTTCCAGGTCATCTTCGTTGATCTGTACGCCGCCCGTATCGGGAAATTCGGGTACTACATCGATCGCGGCGAAACTGGTATGACGTTTACCCTGAGCATTAAACGGTGATACCCGCGCCAGACGATGCGTGCCACGCTCCGCCGATAGATAACCGTACGCCATCGGACCCTTCACATACAGCGTCACGTCTTTGAGACCTGCCTCCTCGCCGTGCGTCTTGTTCACTTCCGTAACATCCCAGCCCTGCTGCTCGCAATAATACAGGTACATTCGCAGCAGCATCTCCGTCCAATCCTGAGCCTCGGTACCGCCTTCACGTGCATAGATCGACAGATAACAGTTGTTCGAATCGTATTTTCCCGACAGGAGCGAAACCGTCTCCAGCCGATCAACCTGCCTGACAAGCGGATCGATCTGCTGATCCACTTCGACGCGACTCTCCTCGTCATCAGCGTCTTCCGCCATTTCCCACAGGAGCAGCGAATCTTCCAGCTTGCTCTGAACCCTGTCCAATGGTTCGATCTGCACCTTGATCGACTTCAGCTCAACGACAACCTGATTTGCCTTGTCCGGATCGTTCCAGAAATCCGGACTGCTCATCAGACCTTCAAGCTCCTTCAATTTCGCTGATTTAGTGTCGTAGTTAAAGAGAATCGCGGATGGTTAAGACCCGCGCCTTCAGATCTTCGAGAATGTCGTAAATGTTTTCATGCATAACTGAATATCCATATGCGTCTACCGGGCGTGCATCCTGTCCCGAAAGCCTATTCTATGTAAACAACCTCAGGACAATCAAATCCGACTTATGCAACTATCGGTCCTCAGGCAGTCACTTCTGCAATGGCATCGCAGAGTCGATCGATATTCTTTTCGGTAATCCCGGCGACATTGATCCTTCCTGATCCGACGATGTAAATGGAATACCGGTCACGCAGACGCTGGACCTGCTCCTTGTTCAAACCGGAAAACGAAAACATGCCTCGCTGGCGGGTAATAAATGCGTTGCCTTCCGGACTGAGATTGACACCCCGGCGGTTCAGAGACTCAGCGAGCAACTGGCGAATTCCGTTGATACGGTCACGCATCTGCTTCAGTTCCTCAAGCCACATCTGGTGAAGTTCCTGGTCATTCAGAACCGTCGAAACAATCGATCCGCCGTGCGCCGGTGGATTCGAGAAGTTCCGGCGAATACAAAGCTTCACGTGGCTCTGGACCGCCTCGGTCTTATCGGGTGAATCGCTGATCACCGTCATCGCCCCGACCCGTTCGCAATACAATGAAAAATTCTTCGAAAAACTGCTGCAGACCAGCAGTTCCTTCACCTGGTCCGTCAGTATCCTCAGCCCCATCGCATCATCTTCAAGACCATCACCGAAGCCCTGATAGGCAAAATCGATCACGGGCAATACACGCTTCGATGCCAGCACACCGGCGATCCGCTGCCATTGCTCGGCCGTCGGGTCGACACCCGTCGGATTATGGCAGCATGCATGCAGCAGCACGGCGTCACCATCAGGTACCGCCTGCAATGATGACAGCATCCGGTCGATATCAAGACTGTTTCCCGACGTATCGAAATAATCGTATTCTTGCACCGACACACCCGCCGCACCGAAAATCCCCGCGTGGTTCGCCCAGGTAGGGCTGCTCAACCAGATGCTCGCATCCGGATGAACCGTTTTCAGATAGTCTCCCACCAGACGCAGTGCGCCGGTACCGCCGGGCGTATGACTCGTTGCGGCACGCTTACCTGTCACGATCGGATGATGCTCACCCAGCATCATCTGCTGAACGCAATCGGCGTAAATCGGCGAACCGGACATCGGCAGGTAACTCTTCGTCAGCTCATATTCCAGCAGCGCACGCTCGGCTTCCTTCACGCACCGCAACACCGGTGTGTTGCCTTCCGCATCTTTATACACACCGACGGATAAATTGATCTTGTTCGGATTCGGGTCCTTCTTGAAAGTCTCGGTCAAACCCAGAATCGCGTCCGGTGGCGCTTTCTCAATCGCTTCAAACATGGCCGGCCTTCACCTTCTTCTGATATTCATGAACTTGCTTCTGCCGCAGATCACGTTACTCCGGGCGACAGAGGTTAACAGCCGATCCGAATTTGATCAATCATCACTTATACAAACAACAACGAGTATTGATAAGTATGATGATATAATTCCCCGGTAATGACAGAATATCTACCCCTTGACAACCGAGAAATTCGGCTTTATTTCGGGGAACTACTATAATGAACTGCCGGCCTGAAGTGATCCGGTTCATAAAGGACGATTTCGAATGGATTTCATCAAAATGCACGGAATCGGTAACGATTACATATACCTCAACGGCTTTGCCCCCGGCTTCAACATGCCGGAACATCCCGGTCGACTGGCACAACGTCTGGCTGACCGGCATCTCGGGATTGGCGGCGACGGGCTGATTCTCGTCCTGCCGCCGGAGCGCACTGCAAACGCTGATATCCGAATGCGAATCTTCAATGCCGACGGCTCTGAAGCGGAAATGTGCGGCAACGGCATACGATGTGCTTGTAAACTCGCTCATGATCATGCTCTTACCAACGCTAATCCCATGAAAGTTCAGACCGGGCGAGGGGTATTGACCCTTTCATATACCACCGGCTTCGACGGCAAGGTCGATTCCGTCACCGTCGATATGGGGCAGCCTGTCCTCGAGGCCGATCGAATTCCACTGAACATCAAGGGCTTTGCTCCCGACGCTCAAGTGGTCGACTTCAATGCTGAAGCACTTTTCATGTGGCAGTCGCCGCCTTGCCCTTCCAACTGGCCGAATCAGACAAGACTCGATTGGCGGCTGACATGTGTTTCCATGGGGAATCCACACGCCGTCTTTTTCGTGGGTGATCTTGACATGCTCCCGCTTGAACAGATCGGGCCTTACTTCGAACACGCAGCCATCTTCCCCAATCGCGTCAACGTACACTTCGTACAGGTCATCAGCGACAAGGAAGTTCGGGTCAGAACATGGGAACGTGGCAGCGGCATGACGCTTGCCTGCGGTACCGGCGCATCCGCCGTCTGCGTCGCCGGGGCACTCACAGGCCGAACCGACCGAATGATCACGGCACACCTGCCCGGCGGTGATCTGAATCTCCATTGGCGTGATTCAGACAACCACCTTTACATGACCGGCAATGCAACTGAAGTATTCACCGGCCGAATCGACCTTTAATAAACATAATGCTTTATTCCGCCGGTAGATCATGGTAAAATTCAAATGACAAGGGAACCGGAGATAAGCGGTGGTACAAGAATAGGGGACACATTCCATGTGCCACACGCTTCTCCAATTTAAACACTTCATCACCGCATTTCTGACCCTTACCTTTACGGTTGCCTGTTCATTCGCCGAACTTCATAACCCCTTGCAGGCCGATTCACTCGTCGATACGATCGGCGTGAACGTTCATCTTAATTACATGGATACCGCCTACGCCGATTTCGACGGGATCGTCAAGCCACGCTTGCAGGAACTCGGTATCCGATATGTACGTGACGGCAGCCCCTCATACCAGGCCGCTCAGAATCCCAATCACACCTACGTCTACCGGCATAACCAACTCGCCGGAATCGGCATCCGAACACTCTTTATTTTCGACCCGAGAATCCTCCTGCCTTCACAAGCCGTCGACACTATCCAGGCCGTTCAGAATGTGATCGACGCCGTCGAAGGCCCCAATGAAATGGATCAGAACACCCATGTAACCTACAACGGCCTGCCCTTTCCGGATGGCTTGCGAAACTATCAGAACGACCTGTTCATCGCCGTTAAAAATAATCCCGCCACCAGCCATCTGCCCGTGGTAATGGCTTCACTTTCCAGTCCCGATAAGGCCGATCTGATCGTCCCGCCCGGGACGCCGCCGATCGAATCCGCCGACTACGCAAATATGCACAGCTATACCGGCCACTTTCTCCCCTGCAATAGTTGGGACTGGTACACCAGCAGAACTCGACAGGTCTGCGATAAACCCATCTTCGCAACCGAAACAGGGTACCATAACGCCGTACTTCATGACCCCGAAAACGGCGGGCTCTGGATGCACGGTATCTCCGAACTGGCGGCGGCGAAATATATCTCACGCCTCTTCTTCAAGTACCTTAAACGTGGCGTCAAACGCGTTTATCTCTACGAACTGATCAACGAAATACAGGATGACGTCGATCCAGAACGGAACTTCGGCCTGTTGCGAAATAACGGCTCGCCTAACCCAGATATTTCATCATCTTTTCATTTCAGCGCATAGAAAGGGCCTCAAAACCCTGTAA
>CAYRND010000089.1:0-15945 GCA_964425365.1 uncultured Phycisphaeraceae bacterium | reverse complement strand
CCGACTCAAAATCTTCGCCCTGCATGAATCTACCTACGCTTTAGTCGGATGAACCGTTTATTTCCTGTATTTACGCATACGATATTTCAGACTAATATTGATTAAGGCAGTTCACTCGGATGAAATGGCAGGAGTTATGAGGTTGCCAACGGGCGTGAATCCGCATTGGAATCATTGATATGGAACATCATCACAAACACACCCGCAGTCAACAGCATGAAACAGACCCCGGCAGTCATGAAGAACATCAAGGCTCACACGACCACGAATCCCACGATCACCAATCGCATGATCACGGCAACCATGGATCGCACGATCATGGTTCGCATCATGCACATATGTTGAAAAGCTTCCGTCGCAAGTTTTTTGTTTGTCTCGTACTCACGGTACCTATTCTGGTGTTGTCACCCACGATCCAGGAATGGTTCGGGTTCTCTGGTGCTGTTGATTTTCCCGGCCAGTTATGGTTATTGCTGGGCTTGTCCACGGCGGTTTATATTTACGGCGGGATGCCATTTCTTCAAGGATTATATAACGAACTGAAAGACCGCAAGCCTGGGATGATGACCTTGATCAGTCTGGCGATTACGGTTGCTTATTTTTACAGTGCAGCCATTGTATTGGGTGTAGAGGGGAAGGTATTCTTCTGGGAACTTGCTACGCTGGTCGATGTGATGCTGTTGGGGCATTGGATTGAGATGAAATCGGTGATGGGTGCCTCAGGCAGTCTGGACGATTTGGTGAAGTTGATGCCCAGGGAGGCGCATCGGCTCACAGGGGAGGGCGAAGAAACCGAAGATGTATTTATTGATGAACTTAAAGAGGGTGAGGTGGTGGTGATACGGCCTGGCGAGAAGATCCCGGTAGATGGCAGGATCGAGCATGGCCGATCGTCGGTTGATGAATCAATGCTAACAGGTGAAAGCAAACCCATTGAAAAAACAGAAAACGACGAGGTGGTCGGCGGCTCGATCAACCATGACGGTTCGATTACGGTCAAGGTAAGCAAAGCCGGCAAGTCATCGTATTTATCGAACGTAGTAAACATGGTTCGTGAAGCACAGGCATCCCAATCACGCCAGCAGGCATTGGCTGATCGAGCGGCGTTCTGGCTGACGGTGGTAGCGGTGAGCATCGGTGGCGTCACTCTCATCGCATGGCTGCTGTTCGGCAGTGCTTTGGATTATGCGATTGAGCGTATGGTGACAGTCATGGTGATCACATGCCCGCATGCACTGGGTTTGGCCGTGCCACTGGTCATCGCAACATCAACATCACTGGCGGCTACTTACGGCTTACTGATCCGCAAGCGTGTTGGATTCGAGCAATTACGAAAGACGGATGTATTTGTATTTGACAAGACAGGAACGCTGACAGAAGGTAGATTCGCCGTTCACGATGTGATGGGCTTGAATCATCACGACCGTGGAGAAGTCCTCCGTCTAGCGGCTGGGGTCGAAGAGCGTTCCGAGCATCCGATTGGCCTGGCGATTGTGAAAGCGGCATCTGATGAGCATATCGATTTACCGGGCATCGAGCAGTTTCAGAACCTGTCGGGCCGGGGTGCGGAAGCCGTCATTGGCCACAGAACGATTCGTGTGGTCAGCCCTCAATATCTGCAGGAGCATGGTATAGACACCGATCATGAAAGCGAATCGTCATCCGCAGACGATGGTGATACACGGGTGTATGTATTGGACGAGTACAAGCCGATTGGCATGGTGGCTTTAGGTGATGTGGTACGTCCATCTTCGCGTGAAGCGATTGGTTTATTGAAAGATCGTGGCGTGTCGATCATGATGATCACGGGCGACAGTGAATCGGCAGCCAGGTCGGTGGCGAAGCAGCTTGATCTTGATGACTACATGGCCGAGGTCCTGCCCGATCAGAAGGCCGATCGCATTCGCCGCCTGGCGGAAGGCAATCGCATTGTGGGCATGGTGGGAGACGGTGTGAACGATGCCCCGGCTTTGGCAGCGGCGGACATCGGCATCGCCATTGGTGCGGGCACGGACGTAGCGGCTCAAACCGCCGACATTGTCCTTGTCAATTCCGATCCGCGTGATGTGGTGAATGCCTTTGATCTGGCGAGTCGTGTTTATCGTAAAACCGTACAGAACCTGTGGTGGGCGGCGGGTTACAACATCGTCGCCATTCCACTGGCCGCTGGGACATTTGCCTGGGCAGGCGTGGTGTTGCCTCCGGCGGTAGGTGCCCTGATCATGTCCGCCTCAACGGTGATTGTTGCGATCAATGCGAAACTGCTTCGCGGACCCGAATTGTAGGGGCGAAAAATCATTTCAGCCGTACGGTTCATACATAATGGTTCATGCATGCTGATGTGTTTTGTTGACATGGTTGACATTTTCTCCTCGAGAGAATGAAACGATGTTTTCAATGGTCGTATTGAGAATCCGATGAACGGCCTCGACGGTGTTGAAAGCGCTGTGGGGCGTCACCACCACGTTTCGCATGTGGGTCAGCAGGTGGTTTGCCAGCAGGGTATCGAGATTGTGTTTCTGTTCATATACAGATCGAAGCAGCTCGGCTTCCTCGCGGATGACGGGTTCTTCAGGCAGCACATCGAGCCCGGCCGCTGCCAGCCGGCCATCAGCCAGGGCGCGGAGCATAGCATGGATATCGACCACTTCGCCGCGGGAGGTATTGATCAGGACACTGCCATGTTTCATCTTGCTGAATTGGCTGTCACTGATCATGTGATGTGTCTTTTCATTGGCCGGGACATGAAGTGTGATCACATCGCAATGGCTGAGCAGTTCATTCAGCGAACAGTAACGAAAACCAAGCTCAGCCGCGGCTTCTTCTTTTTCCACCACGTCAAATGCAAGTACATCCATGCCGAATCCCTTGGCAATGCGGATGGCATTCAGGCCGATGTCGCCTGTTCCGACCACACCGAGTGTCCGGCCCTTCAAATCGAAACCCTGCAGGCCTCGCGGACTGAAATCACCCTTTCGCGTGCGATCGATCGCCTGCTCCAGGCGATGGCTCAACGTCAGTAACAAACCGAAAACATGTTCCGCCACTGTATGAGAACCATAACTTGGTACATTGCATACGGCGATATCGTGTTCATTGCAGTATTGAAGATCGATATGATCGAATCCGGTTGAACGGGTGGCGATAAGCTTGAGCTGGTTGAACTGTTTAAGCACTTCGTTATCCAATTGACCGTTTATGAAGGTGGATATGATTTCGGCGTCAGCGTATTGATCGACCAGATCGGTTCGCAGCGGCTGTTCTGTCGATTTCACTTCGAAACCGATTCCCAGGTTATGGAATGCCTCCGCTTCCCAGTTTTCCACTTCAAATGCGACAACTTTCATATTTACCTGCCTTTCGTGGATGATTTTTATTTGTGTTGCTGATCGTGTCGTTGTTCGGCCTCGGCGATTTTGTACAGGACATCAACGACTTTGTCGGGATTGACTGATATCGAATCGATACCCTGTTCAACGAGGAATGATGCAAAATCAGGATGATCACTGGGTGCCTGTCCGCAGATCCCGACAGTCGTGCCCCTTTCGTGTGCCGCTTTCATGAGTGTGGCGATGCTTTTTTTCACGGCTTCATTCCGTTCATCGAAGAGATCGGCGAGGTCCTCCGAATCACGATCGACACCAAGGGTAAGCTGAGTAAGGTCATTGGTCCCGATGGAGAATCCGTCGAATCGTTCGGCGAACTGATCTGCCAGGATGATGTTGGATGGAATTTCCGCCATCACATAAACTTTCAACCCTTTTTTCCCACGTACCAGGTCATGATCCGCCATGGTTTCGAGCACGGCGTCTGCTTCCTCGGTGGTGCGGCAGAAGGGCACCATGACGATGATGTTGCTGAGACCGATGGTTTCTCTGGCCATTTGTATCGCCTGGCATTCCATTGCGAAGCCATCGCGGTACCGGTCACTTCGGTAGCGGCTGGCGCCCCGGAACCCGATCATGGGGTTCTCTTCCTCTGGTTCAAATGACTCGCCTCCGATGAGTCCTGCATATTCATTGGTTTTGAAGTCACTCAGACGCACAGTGACGTCCTTGGGATAGAAAGCCGCCGCGATCTTAGCGATTCCCCTTGCAAGGTGCTCGATGAAATATCGTGTTTTATCTTCATACGCGACTGTCAAGTCATCAATACGACGTTTCACTTCTTCATCTTGCAACTGGTCATAGCGTGCCAGCGCCAGCGGATGGATCTGGATGATGTTGTTGACAACGAATTCAATTCTTGCGAGGCCGACGCCATCGACAGGCAGGTTCCACCATCGGAAGGCGGCGTCCGGGCTGGCGAGAATCATCATCAGGTTGGTTTTGATTTGCGGAAGGTGAAGGGTATCGATTTCGGTGGTTTCATATTCCAGTTCACCTTTGAAAACCTGTCCGGTTTCACCACTGGCGCACGAGACGGTGATGTTTTGTCGATGATCGATCGATTCGGTGGCATTGCCTGTTCCGATCACAGCGGGTATCCCCATTTCCCGGCTGACAATGGCAGCATGTGACGTTCTGCCTCCGTGGTCGGTTACAATGGCAGCGGCACGTTCCATGATCGGTCCCCAATCCGGGTCTGTCATGCTAGTGATGAGCACGCCGCCATCTTCAAACCGATCGGCTTCATCCGGGCTGTGCAATACACATGCCTTACCCGAGGCGACGGCACTGCCGATGGCCAGGCCACTGGCGAGTACTTCGCCTTTCTGTGTCAGCTTATAGGATTTGAGTTGATGTGATTGTTTTTGTGACTGGACGGTTTCCGGCCTGGCTTGAACGATATACAGGTCACCCGTTCTGCCGTCCCGCGCCCATTCGATGTCCATGGGTCTGTCGTAATGCTGTTCGATCACGGTGCACCAGTGTGCGAGTTTCACAATATCATCGTCATCGAGAACGAAACGGTTTCGTTGCCCCGGCTCGATTTCCACCTGCGTGGTGGGTGAATCGCCGTTTTCTGAATAGATGATCTTGTGTTTCTTGGTCCCGATAGATTTATCAATGATTGGTTTGAAGTTGTTCTTGTTCAGCAGCGGTGTGAACACCCGGTACTCGTCCGGATTGACGGTCCCGGCGACCACGGTTTCGCCGAGTCCCCAGTTTGCATTGATTACCACCACATCAGGGAATCCATTTTCACTATCGATGGTGAAGGCAACGCCTGCCCCGGCCTCATCGGACCGAACCATTTTCTGGACCCCGACGGAAAGTGCGACTTTCATATGGTCGAAGTGATTCTCTTCGCGGTAGGCAATCGCACGATCGGTAAACAGTGAGGCATAGCATCGTCGACTGGCATCGAGTAGTGCTTTTTCACCACGTATATTAAGAAACGTCTCCTGTTGTCCTGCGAAGCTCGCCTCGGGAAGGTCTTCGGCGGTGGCACTGCTGCGTACCGCCACATCAACATTCTCGACGTCGTATTGGCTCGACAGCTTTCGATAGGCATTACCGATATGATCTGCCAGTTCAATGGGCAATTCACCCTGGGCGATCAGGCTTCGAATTTCCTGTCCGACATGATGGATATTGCGTTTATCTTTTTCTAGTGAATCCAGTTGTGTGCGTATCTTGTCTTCCAGTTCATTGTGCGTGAGGAACAACCGGTATGCTTCCGCAGTGGTGGCGAAGCCATTGGGCACGCGAACACCTCTGGCCTGCAGTGAACTGAACATTTCACCCAGTGACGCGTTTTTGCCGCCGACCTGTGCCACATCACCGGAATCGAGTTGTTCCAGCCACATTACGAGTTCGGTTTTGAGGGCAGTTTGATTATTCACGTGAATACTCCTTATGCATGTTTTGTGTCATCTGCTCGAAGAGTTTTTCGACATCACCACGCCGGCACAATTCGGTGCCAGGCGTCATGACAGCGGCTGCCCCGGCGGCCACGCCGAAGCGGGCGGCATCGATCAGGTCCCATTGCCTGGCCAGTGACAGGGTAAGCCCGGCCACCAGTGAATCACCCGCACCCACTTTGCTTCGCAACGTGACTGTCGGGGTGGCGATGTGTTCAGCCAGGTCATGTGTAATCAGCATGGCACCGCCACCGCCGAGCGACAGCAGGATGACATCGACATCATGGTCTTCGAGCAGTTTGCGTGATGTCTGTTCGACCTGCCGGTCGCTGCCGAACTGCTCGCCTGTGATCTCACTCAATTCCCTGAGATTCGGTTTGATCAGGTAAGCCCCCTGATCGAGCGTCTTTCTCAAGCTCTCGCCGCTGCTATCGAGAATGACGCGTTTGCCCCGTTTCTTCAGGGTCTGAGTGAATTGGGCATAGGTCGTATCCGAAGCGCCGGGCGGCATGCTGCCACTGATGACCGCGTACTCAGCCTGTTGAGCTTCTTCGAGCAGGACTGTTTGACAGCGATTGATTTCATCTTCATGGATTTCAGGTCCGGGCATGATGAATCGATAAAGCCGGTCACTGTCATGTACATGGATATTCAAGTTGATACGTGTATTTCCTTTGATGCCGATCACCCGGTGAGTGACGGATTTCTCATCGAGCAATTCGCTCAATTTCGATCCGATCCTGTCCCCAGCGGCATAAACGGCGCAGGTATCGCCGCCCAGACGCCTGATCGCACGAGACACGTTGATACCTCCGCCTCCCGGTTCATATTGAGGCTGATCCATTCTCAGCTTTCGATCCGGCTCGATCCGATTCGAGCCGGTGATCTGATCGATGCACGGGTTGAGTGTCAATGTGACGATGGGATTCATGCGGCTTTTTCCTGTTTGGATTGTTTGAATTCGATAAGTCGGTGAAGCAAAGGCGGACAGAGCAGGCAGGTCCCGAGAACCACGATGACCATAGCGGAGAAGACAGCAGGCGTGACCGCCCAATTACCGGCCTGCAGCCCGCGATGCATGATGATCATGGTGATTTCAGCACGCGGCACCATGGCGATGCCCAGTGCCAGTGCACTGGTCGTTCCGATGACAGCGAGGCCCGGGCCGATTGTACCAATGATCTTGCCCGCCACAGCCACAGTGAACAGGCACAATCCGGGCCACCATGCCTCATCCAGATTATCAAGACCGACATTCAAGCCGATGCTGATGAAGAAGAACGGCACAAACAGATCGTTCATGGTGATGAACGTGGTACGGGAAGCAATGAACTGCCTGCTGCGGCTAAAAGCCAACCCGGCAAAGAAAGCACCGATGGCGACTGAAAAGCCGGATACACCCGCCAGCCCGGCGACGATGATGCCCAGGCTGGTGATGCTGATTACCGCATCGGTACCGGTTTCACTTTTCTCCAGAAAACCCACGAGTGGTTTTTCCACATATCGTGCGAACAGAATACACGCCCCGCCGTACAACACTAGTTTGCCGATGACGAGTCCACTGGTGCTCAATAGCGTTAACCAGATCCCGGCACTGGACGAGGTGGTCTGGGCATGGGGTTCTGTTGATGGATTGAAAAATGCTTTCAAATCGGGCAATACTGCGAACAGGATCGCCAGCAGAACAATCCCGGAGATGTCATCCAGCTCGGCCACGTCAACGAAGAGTTGGCCATTGTCGGTTTGCACTGCCCCGGTTCGCTCCCACACGGCAGATGGAACGCCGACGCTGGTGGCTGTCATGGCTACGCCGATGATAATGCAAGTGACCATACCCAGGTCCAGCCACCAAGCCACCAGGAAACCGCCGGCACCACTGATCAACACATTGCCGATCCAGATAAAGCTGGCACTGTGAAGCTGCTTGAGCAGTTGCGGAAGACTGCTTTTCAATCCGATGGTGAAGAGCAGGGCGATGATTCCCAATTTGGCCAGGAAATCGAAAACCAGTTCCGACTGCTCCGGCAGAAACGCCCACTTGGTATGCATCATCTGCATGATGAGACCGATGAGCAGATACGCGATCAGTGGTGGCAAGCGCAGGCGTTCGAAACCTGACTTGGCAAGCAGAGAGATGACAATCACACTGCCAACGATGATGACAAGCACGGCGAGTTGTAAGGATGTCTGTGTCATGCCTGTCCTGATCAGCGGGTCCGTGGCCTCATTTTCTTATGAAGTTCATTGACAATAATGGCGGTCAGGGCAACGACCGTTGCGATCACCCATGTCCCGGGGCTCATCGGAGCGAGGCTGAGCAATTTCTGGGTCACCGGCCAGTATATGGCCGCGATATGAACTGCCAACGAAGCCATAACCCCGATAAGCAATACCTTGTTTGCCAGGAGACTTTTTTTGAAAATCGAGACATCTTCACTTCGACAGTTGAAAACATGCACTTTCTGAAACAGGACCAGCGTGGTCAGCGCTGCGGTCCGTGCGATGGTCAGGTTTTCCGAATCGCCGGTCCATGACTGCCAGTTGAATCCCCATTTCCAGAGAAACACGCCGAGTACACCGACAGAAAGCCAGATGCCGATCAATACAAGGCGTTCGAGCAGCCTGGCATCGAGAATACCTTCAGATGGTGGTCGCGGCGGCCGGCGGTACAGTGCTGTTTCACCGGGTTCAAATGCCAGGGCGACATCCGCTATGCCATTGGTGACGACATTGCACCAGAGTATCTGGGCCGGTAACAAGGGCAGCGGCCAGTCCAGTCCCAGTGCCGTGAGGATGATCAGCACATCCGCCGCTCCTGTCGACAGCAGAAAGAATGTCGCCATACGGATGTTCCGGAAGGCCGTGCGACCTTGTTCGACAGCCTGGTAAACACTGGCGAAGTTATCATCGCTGATGACCATGTCACTGGCTTCTTTCGCCACGTCCGTGCCCGAGCCCATGGCAGCGCCGATATGAGCGCCCTTGAGCGCGGGGGCATCGTTCACCCCGTCTCCAGTGACAGCCACAACCTGGTTTCGTGCTTTAAGTCGATCGACGATTCTGGTTTTTTGCGTGGGTTTGACACGGGCAAAGACATTCGTGCGGTCCAATGCCTCGTCGAGTTTGTCGTCAGGCCAGTCGCTGATATCCTGTCCCGATACGGCCTGGGCAAGTGACGATCTGTTTTCCGGATCACCGATGTCTGTTGTGGCGGGTGTCTGATGCTGTATGGGTTGATCGACATGGATCTGGTGTGCGATGGCTGACGCGGTGCGGCCATGGTCACCGGTTACCATCATCACCCGGATGCCTGCCTGGTGGGAATCATCAACGGCTTTCACCGCAGAAGACCGTGGCGGGTCCTGAAGACCCTGCATGCCGACGTAAGTCAATCCATCCGGTTCATCACTTTTAATGGATTTCACCATTTCATCACCCTGGCCGACTGCCATCGCCAGAACGCGCAGCCCTTGTCCTGCCATGGTTTCATTTTGTGACAGTATCTGTTCACGATTCAACTCTGCCGGGTGATCATTATCCGATTGTGCCTGCGTACACATATTCAACACGGCTTCAGGTGCGCCTTTGACGAGCACCATCGGCTCATTCTGCTTGCTGTCCTGGCTTTGCGGAACGACAACCACCGCCATGAACCGTCTTTCCGTACGGAAGGGAACTTCATCGATGCGATGGTATCGGTTATCCAATTCCTTCCGCTTCATACCCGCTTTAAGTCCGGCATACAGCAGTGCGATTTCCATGGGATCGCCGGAAGGCCTGCTCTCGTCTCTGCCGTCCTCATGGTTCGCTTCAACATTGTCGGGTATTGTGGCATTATTGCAGAGCACACCGGCGAGAAGTGTTTCATATAGTGGCCGATGCCGACCTGGTTCAATTGTCTGGCGCGTTTTTCGGATGGTCCCTTCATGAGAATAGGCCTCGCCGGTGACTTCATACTCATCGCCGCCGGCACAGATGGATTTGACTGCCATTCTGTTCTGGGTGAGTGTGCCGGTTTTATCAGAGACGATGGTGGTGCATGATCCGAGCGTATCGACCGCTGGCAAATGACGAATCACGGCATTGAGCTTGGCCATTCGACGCACTCCGATCGCCAGCGCCACGGTCACCACAATGGGCAAGCCGGCGGGGATGGCCGCCACCGCCAGCGCCACCGCCAGCGTCAACATCTGCGCCCAACTCCTGCCCATCATCCATCCGACCAGTGATGCCGCGATGGCAATGCTTAAAATTCCCCAGGTGATCCAGATGGCGAGTTGATGAATACGTCGCTGCAGTGGTGTCTGGGTTTCACCAGCCTTCTCGACCTGTTGTGCAATCTGGCCGATCTGGGTTTGTCTCCCCGTCGCCACGACAATGCCGGCGGCGTGTCCTGCGGTCACGGCCGTGCCCATGAACGCCATGTTATTCTGATCCGCAGGGGGCAGATGATCGTCACTGTTGGCCATGGTTTGATCGGATTTGTTGACAGGTACCGATTCACCGGTCAGTGCCGCTTCGTTGACCTGAAGCGATTGAACTTCCATCAACCGGACGTCGGCAGGGACCACCCTGCCTTCATTCAGAATGACCACGTCACCCGGGACAATGGTTTCGGCATCAACTTCCCTGGTGGTATTTTCACGACGAACGGTTGCCTTGGGTGCAACCATTTTCATCAGCGCCGCCACGGCGTGTTCAGCGCGGTATTCCTGAAGGAACCCAACGGTGCCGTTCACCACAAGCACCATGCCGATTACAATCGCATCCGACCAGCGGCTTTCAGTGGTGAACAGGCTGATTCCCGTGGTGAGCACAAGGGCGCCCAGCAACACATAGATGAGCGGGCTTTGGAACTGGTGCAGGATCACTTCCCATGCACTGACCTGGTGCTGCTGGCCGATACGATTGCGGCCATATCGCTTCAATCGTTCCGATGCCTGCGATTCGTTCAGCCCCTGCTGAGCACCATCCCATTCATCAAAGATTTGATCGATTTCAAGTTTGTGAGGCGGTATGGCGAGTTCTGATGCCTCTACCGCATGATTGTCCTGATTTGTAGCCAAGGTTTAACCTTTATTGTGATTTTCATGGCCCGGCATGATTGACTGGGACAGACAATGGTTTGACAGTGAATCGGGATTGGTTACATCATCATGCTGATCATGTCCACCACGCGGCTGCTGAATCCCCATTCGTTGTCATACCATGCCATAACCTTGACGAATGTATCATCGATCACAATCGTATCCTGGGGAATGAAAGTACATGAATGCGTGTCACCGATAATATCGGAGGATACAATCGGGTCGTCTGTGTATTTCAGAATACCTTTCATGGAACCTTCCGCGGCGCTGTGTATGGCTTTGTTGATTTGTTCCGCATTGACCTTGTGATCGAGTTGGACGGTCAAATCAACAATCGAGCCGCACTTGACTGGCACGCGTAATGCCAAGCCATCTATTTTCCCTTCCAGGTCCGGAATGATTCTGCCGATCATTCTCGCAGCGCCGGTTGAAGTGGGTACGATATTCTCTGCCGCAGACCGTGCACGCCTCATGTCTTTGTGCGGGCCGTCCAGTAGATTCTGTGTGGAGGTATAGGCATGTGTCGTGGTCATCAGGCCTCGGTTCACCTGGCAGGCATCATGTAGAACCTTTACCAGCGGCACGACGCAATTGGTGGTACATGACCCGATGGTGATGATATTGTGTTCTTCCGGATTGTATTGATCCTGGTTGACGCCCGGGATGAACTCACCATCAACCGGACTTTTCGCCGGGGCTGATATCAATACTTTTTTCGCACCGGCTTTCCGATGCTTCTCAGCATCTTCACGTTTACGGAAAGCACCCGTTGATTCCAGCACCACGTCCACTTCAAGATCGGACCATGGCAGTTTCTGAGGATCTTTTTCCGTGCTCACGCTGACGGCTTGGCCATCGATATGGATCGTATCATTCTCAGCACGTACCTTCTTGCTCCAGACCCCATAGGTGGTGTCATGCTTCAGCAGGTGTGACAGATCGGCCGCATTCACAATATCATTCACATGCACTACTTCTATGTCCGCCTTCTCTCGGTCACTGACAATTCGCAGAACCTGTCTGCCAATTCGTCCGAATCCATTGATCGCGATTCTCATCAGAATGCTCCTTGGGGTAATCGTTTTGATTGATCAGGCAATTCCTGTTGCCAGTGAAACCGGTGGTCAAAGTCATGAATATATTTGACCGGATGTAAATGATGCACCAGGCGGCGAGACTGCCGCTCCGGTGCATCATCGGTTACCACTCATTGATTGTTGTAAGCGTCAGGGCCGAAGTCGACCATCAAGTCGTTATCGACGGCAATGGCACCTCCTTCCAGCGCATTCTCTGTGGCAGCCTGACGTTCCGACCAGGTGTCTACCGTTCCGGTGAGCGTAGCTGTGCCGTTCTCCACGGTGATGGTGACTTCATCTTCATCGACGAAGGGGCTCCACCATAATTCGTCCTTGATGTCTTCGCGAATTTCCCAGTCTGCGCGTGTGGTTGACAGGTCGGGATAGGTGTACCAATCATATCCGTAAATATAATAATCATCGATGTATGGATCATATGTCAGCACATCCCGGGTATCGCTGACATACAGATTATTGTTAATACCCGTGACACCATATGCCGAGGAGGCAATGTTATCGGCTCGTACTTTTTCGAAATAGGAGTCGACCATACCGCTGAGATAGGCTTCACCGTTTACCACACTGACGATAATGTCATACCGATCCACATATGGATCACGTTGCAGTGCATTTTCAATGTTGCGTTCGATCCGTGTATCGTCGATATCTTCAGCACGGACCTGGACGAGATTCTTCACACGCCACACGCCCACGGTGTTCCTGGCATCCTGGACCGCCGCACGCTGCGACTGGATACTGTCGAGCTTACCCGTGAGTGTGACGGTTCCGCCATCTGCGGAGACATCGACATTGAACGAATTGACACGCGGATCATACAGCAGGGCGTCATTGACGGCGTTTTCAATCTCACTGTCGCTTTTGCTGACGTATTTGTTCCGGCGCAGATCTTTATCCCGCGTCCATCGCTGCACCGACAGTTCGTCGGCGTTCACATCCTCCACGCCGGCTACCCAAGCGCCATAACGAGCCTTTCGCTTTTCTGCGGCACTGCCGACGATCCCCGACAGTTTGACTGTCCCGTCAGATACATTGACATCGATGAGCGTATGGTCAACCAGTGTGTCCCACCTGAGCATTCTCTCGATGTCGGCCTTGATATCCGAATCCGTCCGGTCGGTGTCATATTCGACATCGATGTTGTTCTCAATGTCTTTCACACCCTTGACGCCCTTGGCGACTTTTTCCGCAAGTAGCTTTTCCTGCCAGGAATCCACCTGGCCGGAGAGCGTGGCTGTCATGTCATTGACGGAAACATCGATCTCAAATGATTCTGTCGCTTTGTTGTATAGCAGTGCGTCATTGATATCCTGACGTATTTTCGAATCAGATCGATTGGGCACAGTGACTTCGATGTTGTTTACAACGCTACGTACGCCCCGCATGCTTTCTACGAGGCGGACGGCACGGTCCCTGGCCAGCAGGTTGTTCACCGTACCGCTCAAGGTGACAATACCTTCGTAGGTCGATACATCGATCCTGTTGGCGTCGACGGCCGAGTCATCGATCAGGTGTTCCGATATAGCCTGGGTGATGTCTTGGTCTGATATATTCTTATCGGCCTGGCCATAAACCGTTCCGGACCAACCCATTGTGACCATTGACAGCAGTAATATCATGGCGGACAAACTGAAAAGCATATGGGGTTTTACCCATGTTGTATTCACATTCATCTTGCAGTCTCCTTTTAATTGATGTAGTAAAACGTGATGGCTGTGACCGCTCCGAGCAGTAACAGCCAGAAGAAAACGCTGAAAGCCGCCACCACACCAGTAGCTACTGCTTCATCACCTGCTGCAGGTTCGACTTTCATTGTTCGACGTTCACCCGGTGGTGGGGTGGCGATTCCCAATGCCAGGATAAGCAGAGCCACGAACAATCCCACCAGCAGAAAGGGCAGCCAGTAACTGTTGTGCCAGGCCGGCCCATAAGGGTCTGACCATATCCCTCCCGCCCAGATCACCGCGAGCAATACCAGGAAAAGAAACAATGCCGATGGCCAGGTGCCCGGCATGCGGGGATGACGCCAACTGAATACATATGAGAGCAGGATCGTCAGAAACAAAGCGATGATGAAAACGAAAAGGATGTCGGTCAATATCATAATCAGCTCCTTCTCATGGTTTATCCATGAAGACTTTATACGGCAGAGTGATCACTTGGTATCACACAATGATGTGAATTCGCTCCGTAAATCACGGTAACCAGGCTGATCCGCCGGTGTTCACTCGATACGATGTACATTGAATTCGATCCTTGTATTCGATAACGCCTGTGATTCCGGACAGGCATCATTTGCATCACTGATCAACTGTTGTAACTGGGCCATCTCCAACTCGTCTGTATCGACCCGCACGTCCATGCTGATCCGGGGTATGTACGCCACACCATCGACCCGGCTTACTTCAACGGCTGCTGTGGTGTAAATGTCGGCATTCACAAGCCCGATCTCACTCAACTTTTCAGCCAGTTTCAGGGCAAAACCCGATGCCACGGCGGCACCGATCATCTCCTGCGGATTGGTCATTGAACCAGCCTTCGTCCTGGAGGATACGCCACTGCGAAAGGCGCCACTTCCCACATAGATACATCCATTGCTTCCCTCGGCGGTATTAATCAATTCTGATCGAGCAATATAAGTAGGCATCACATTGGATTCCCATGTGTGCAACGATGCAATAACGCAATATTCAATGCTCGCATACCATTAAATTAGTATGACATGGCATTTCTGCCTATCGCGTGTTCAGGTGAGAGTGAGATAGAAATG
The DNA here is from genome assembly GCA_964425365.1 of uncultured Phycisphaeraceae bacterium. Classification (GTDB taxonomy): domain Bacteria; phylum Planctomycetota; class Phycisphaerae; order Phycisphaerales; family Phycisphaeraceae; genus CAYRND01. Next base: position 1,188 of record CAYRND010000089.1, on the reverse strand, counting down.
GCAGTAATCAATCGCGAAGGAGAAGCTGTTCAGCTTTTGATCAGGGTGAGACCTTCGCGCACGGCGTATTTGGTCAGGTCGGCGATGCTGTGCATATCGAGTTTTTTCATGATATTGCGGCGGTGAGTGTCCACGGTATTGGTCGATATGTGTAGATGGGCGGCGATCTGGCCTGAAGTCAGTCCCTCAGCGATGAGCTGAAGAATTTCTCGCTCGCGGGTTCCCAGCTGCGCCATGGCGGCGTTCTCATTCACTTCCTGGTTGACGTAACCGTCGACAACCGATTCCGTGACATTGCTGCTCAAATACTTCAGGCCCTGACGGACCTTGCGTACCGCTATCAGTAATTCGTCGCCGGCGGTCTCCTTGGATACATAACCATGGGCACCGGCCTTCAACATGGATGCGATATACTTTTTGTCTGTGTATGTGGATAATGCGACGACTTTCACCTTGGGATAATCCTGAACAATCTGTTCTGTTGCATCGATGCCGTTCATGTAAGGCATGCCAATATCCATGACCACCACATCTGGATTCAATTCGTTTACCATGGAAATCGCCACCCGCCCGTTTTCCGCCATCCCTACGACCTCCATGTCCGATTCCTGGTTCAACATCGCGCGCAGGCTGTCCAGCATAACGCGATGATCATCCACAAGCAGAATTCTCGTAGGCATTGCTGATCCCTTTTGGTGAATTATATAACTATTGTTGAAGCACGTTTCACGTCATGTGCACTGAAGCTGGTATAGGGGAACCCCTTATGGCCATGCCGAATAGAGTATAACCATTCTTTTCCATAACCCGGTTGCTGGTTTATGCTCCGGAAATGCTACATTGACCTCAGTGATGTGATCAGTTCTGCATCACCATCGAGTAATGCGAAACTTTTCAATGAGGTCTGTGGCATATCCAGGCAGGCCACCAGTGCGCTGGCAAGGGTATCTCTTGATGTGCGCCCTTCGCCCGTCAGTTTCATGGTAATATTCACTCTGTTGTTCAACTCTTTGTTGTGGAGTGAAGCCGGATGCACCGTTGTCCAATCCAAGCCCTCACCGCCCATGACTTCAGGCATCTCTTTCAAAAAGCGGTCAGCGCGGCCTTTGGCACGATGATAATGGGGTATGGAAGGAATGGCATGAACTTAAGCTGCAAAATATTTCTCTATCAAGGCTTGGCGTAATT
>CAYRND010000088.1:0-16019 GCA_964425365.1 uncultured Phycisphaeraceae bacterium | reverse complement strand
GCACGTTTGTGGCGATGACGGCCGAGCGTCGGCATTTGAACGTGATCAGCCTGGCGGGCCTGGCGTTTGCGGTGGGCATGGTGGTTGATAATGCGATCGTTGTACTGGAGAACATCGATCGCCATCTGGGTATGGGCAAGTCGCCTGGCCGTGCGGCGTATGACGCGACGAAGGAAGTATGGGGTGCGATATCGGCATCGACACTGACGACGCTGGCGGTTTTTGTGCCGGTGCTGACGATTCAGGAGGAAGCCGGTCAGCTTTTTCGAGATATATCCCTGGCGATCTGTGCGGCGGTGACGTTATCGCTGATTGTATCCGTGACGGTGATTCCGACGGCGTCGGCGCGCTGGCTGCGTCAGCGGAAGGGGCTGCCCTCGCCGGAGACGGATCAGGCCGGTCAATCGGCTGCTGACCTGTACGGACTCAAGCCGCTGCTGGTGTCGTTTTCTCAACGCTACGCCGACTGGATTTACCGGTTATCCGAGCGGCGGGAGCATTTTATTCTGCTGCGGATACTTATCATTGCGGGATTCACGGTGACATCACTTGTCGGTGCGTGGCTGCTTATGCCGCCGTCGTCTTACCTGCCCGGCGGCAATCAGAACATTGTATTCGGTATCATGCTCACGCCCCCGTCATACAGTACGGAGCACATCGAGTTCATCGGCAATCGTATTGAGGAGAAAGTCCGGCCGTACTGGGAGTCGGAAACGATCGAGGAGGCGAGTGCGGTCGGTCCTGTTTTCAGGGATTTCGAGACCGGTTCGACCTGGGACCGTGTACCGCCCATCAAGGATTATTTTTTCGTTTCCTACCTGGGCAATATTTTCATGGGTGCCCAGAGCCGGACCCATGAGCTGGTCAAGCCGCTGGAAGGTGTGCTTCAGGGAGCGATGAGTGGCATACCCGGATCGTTCGGCTTTGCCCAGCAGGCGTCGCTTTTCGGCAGCGGCCTGGAAGGAACCAGTGCGATCGAGGTTGAAGTATCGAGTTCCGATCTGAAATCGCTTCGCAGCGGTGCCGAAGTGGTTTACGGCCAATTGGCAGAAGCGTTCGGGTTCATGATGGTCAGGCCTGACCCGCTGAATTTCAACCTGCCAGGCCCGGAGCTACAGGTGAAGATCGACCAGGTCAAGGCGAAGGACCTGGGGATCGACGTCGCGTCGCTGGGCCTGGGCGTGCGAGCGCTGATCGACGGCGCGATCATCGGTGACTACCGTTACGAAGCCGATTCAATCGATCTGCTGATGGTGCGTGATCCGGATTATCCGCTTACGCCGGACACAATAGGCAATGTTCCCCTGGCGGTTCATGAGAACGACGGTACGATGAGCATTGTACCGCTGTCGAACATAGCTCAACTGATCCGAACGGATGCGCCGCAGTCGATCCGCCGTATTGAACAGCTTCGTAGTGTGACGTTTACGGTTACGCCGCCGGAGTCGAAGCCGCTGGAAGCGGCCTCGCGGGAGATTACGGGTATTATTGACAGCATGCGTGAACGGGGCGAGCTTGCATCCGATATTGAAATCAACCTGGCAGGGACGGCCGATAAATTATCTCAAGTCCGCCGGGCGCTGCTGGGAGAGTGGCGTGGTTTGACGTTCGAAAGTCTTGCGAGCCTCATGAGCAGCCGCATGTTTCTGGCGGTTCTGATTGTTTACCTGTTGATGGCGGCGTTGTTCGAGAGCTATACCTATCCGTTCGTGATACTCTTCGCCGTACCGTTGGCCACGGTAGGTGGGTTTTTGGGTCTGAGTATTATCCGGGCGTTTAACCCGGCTCAGCAGCTTGACACATTGACCATGCTGGGTTTCGTCATCCTGATTGGTGTTGTGGTGAACAATGCGATTCTCATCGTTCACCAGGCACTGAACTTCATGCGTGGCAAAGGAGAAACCGAGGCTGATAAAATCGAGCCGCTCGACGCTCGTCATGCGATCCGTGAATCGGTGCGGACACGTATACGGCCGATTTTCATGACGACCACCACGAGCGTCTGCGGCATGCTCCCGCTGGTCCTCATGCCGGGCTCGGGCAGTGAACTTTACAAGGGTCTGGGCAGCGTGGTGATCGGCGGGCTGGTGGTGGCAACCATGTTCACGCTGGTTGTGGTTCCACTGATGTTCAGCCTGATGCTCGATCTGAAGTCCGTTTTCACGAAAGACGGATCGGATGCACAGCCTATGCAGAATTTATCCACATGATTTCTACTGTGTTTATGTGACTTACATGCCCCATAAACAGAAAAATATTTCATCCGTGGGTTATCCCTGAGTTTTTGAATACGCCCCCCCTACTAAGCCGATATTGACAGTGACGGGAATGAGAAATCCCGTTTTGAAGTTGATCTTTTGCAGTACGGCAACGGATTGTCACGGAGGCCAGGGACAGGGCTATGGTTATGGAAGTGGCTTATCTTTGATTTCGTAACACAGTATGAGGGTAAAGTCATGCCTCTGGGAAATACATCAACGAAAACGAGTCGATCAAGACAGGTCAGGAAGAAATACTTTACACCGGAGGAATCGAACCGGGCACTGGTTTATGTTGCCAGGGTGGTGGACGACATAACGGGTATTTATCATTGGATCATCGATCTTCGGCACGAGCTGGAAGACGCGGAACCGGGTCGTGAAGCCGACCGGCTGGAGCTGGAGTACGAGCGAGCGATGGATCGCCTGAGCGAATTCGTCGATGAGCTTCATATTGTCGGCGTTGAATTGAAAGACTTTGAAAAAGGCCAGGTCGATTTCCCCTCACTACTGAGTCATCGTGAGGTGGTTCTGAGCTGGTGCAGGGGCGAGAGCCAGGTAAGTTACTGGCATGAGGTGGACGAGGATTTCTCGTGCCGCCAGCCCATCGGTCTTCTCTTTGCATCGGTTGAAGTCTAGGAGTGAGTCGGAACAGCCATTGAGAGCGGGCTCGACGACGGGCCCGTTTTTTTATTTACCGGCTTGCCTGAATCACATGAATAATTACCATACAAGTGTGATGATCATAGAAGGGCATCGGAGCGGGATCAGACTATCCGGATCAAAGGATTTCGGCCGTGCATATACGTGATATATTTGAGAACAATCAAGGGCATCGGAGCGGGATCAGACTATCCGGATCAAAGGATTTCGGCCGTGCATATACGTGATATATTTGAGAACAATCCGACCACTTTTTCCTTTGAATTTTTTCCGCCGAAGACCTCGGAAGCGGCGGAGCTGCTTTACCAGTCGATCAGGAAGCTTGAGTCTCTGAAGCCTGCGTTTGTTTCGGTTACGTATGGTGCCGGCGGGTCAACGCGTGAGATGACGCATGAAGTCGTGGTCCGTCTGAAGAGAACAACCACACTGGACCCGGTGGCGCATCTGACGTCGGTCTGTCACAGTGAATCGGACATCCGGCACATTCTTGAGCGTTACGCGGGTGCGGGTATCAGTAATATATTGGCGCTGGCCGGTGACCCGCCCGTCAGCCTGCCGGACCATGACCGCCGTCGCGATGCCTTTCGCTACGCCTGCGACCTGGTCCAGTACATATGCTCGTTCAATCAAGAGGGTCGACACCCCGATCCGCGTGGTTTCGGGGTCGGCGTGGCGGGTTTTCCTGAGGGTCACCCGGGCACTCCCAACCGTGTGCTTGAGATGGAGTATCTCAAGCAGAAGGTCGATGCAGGCGCGGACTATATCTGTACCCAGATGTTTTTTGATAACAATGACTTTTATGATTTTCGCCAGCGGTGCGAGTTGGCCGGGATCGACCGGCCGATCATCGCCGGGATCATGCCGATTCTTTCACTGGCGAGCATGAAGCGGATACCGCAGATGGCGTTGGGGATGCGTTATCCTGCCCGTCTGCTACGAAAGTTGCTTAAGTACCAGGACGATGAATCGATCAGAAAGATCGGGATCGACTGGGCGACCCAGCAATGCCATGACCTGCTGGACAACCAGGTTCGCGGGATTCACTTCTATACGTTGAACCGAGCAATGGCGACGGTAGAAATCTACCGTCGGTTGGGTGCGAGTAACAGCAGTGAGCTGGCGGATCTGACCCGCTGAGTCCATTAAGGGAAAGAGGAGTTTAACGCTTTTCATGGCCCGTGCCGATAGTTTCTGATAGAATGCCGAGGCATAGTTGAAATATGACTCCGTACGTGGACCTCGCCGGTATGTCGGGTGATCGGCGGGATGTAAAAAAGTTATCCGACGACAGTTAAATCAGAATCTCCCGTTGTTGGGATGTCTTCTTATGGTCGGCGTTCCAATGTCGGTGTATTAGAGTACGGAGTTGCCATGCCGGGTTCCATTACACCATTACCTGTTTTAGAGGAAGAAAGCAGTTGCCGCGGTATCAGGGATCGTGAGCCGCCGGAGTCATTGATTGTCCGTTACGGCTATTTGAAACTGATGGCGGAATTACCGTACGACGGCACGACGGCACCGCTTTGCGGTGATAAGGTAGTGATCCGGACCGACCGTGGTGTGGAGATGGCCACGGTGATGACATCGAGCTGTCCGGGATTTTCCGGACCGCTTGCGGTCAACCGTAAACAAGTGATGGAGTATATCGAGAATTCGGGCGGCAAGGATTATCCATACGTGGCCAAGGGTAAAGTGTTACGTATCGCCGGGCCTGATGATTTTCATGAACAGGCGAAGATCGAAGCCCGTAAGCCGCAGTTGTTCGATCTTGTGCTCCGGCTTATTGATGAACTCGGTCTGCTCATGCAGATGGTCGATGTGGAACCGCTGCTTGGGGGCGAGCGTGTGGTTTTTTATTATACCGCCGATGACTGGGTCGATTTCCGTGAGCTGGTCAAGAAGCTTGCATCTGAACTTCAGACCCGTATCGAGATGATGCAGGTCAATGCTCGTGAAGAAGCTCGCATTGTGGCGGATTACGAGAAGTGCGGCCAGCACTGCTGCTGCCGCCAGTTTTTGAAGGTACTTCGTCCGGTCTCGATGCGGTCGGCGAAGATACAGAAGGCGACACTGGACCCCCAGAAGATCTCAGGGCGATGCAGCCGGCTGCTCTGCTGCCTGCGTTACGAGGACAGGACCTATTCTGAGCTGAAGAAGAGATTGCCGGGCAAGAAGGTGTTGGTCGAGACGACGAACGGTATCGGTCTGGTACTCAGTACTCAGATACTCGCGCAGCTTGTTCTGGTGAAAGTGGGAAACGCGGCGCCGGTGGCTTATCCGCTTGAAGAGATACGTGTCCTGACCAACGAGGAAGCGTCGCAGCACCGTGCTGAAATGGCCGCCCTCGAAGCCGGTAGTGCCGACCAGATGTATACCATTCCCGGTACGACGGTTGTGCTGCCTGATAAAGAGGATCAGGACACGTCGAAACCGGACAATCGCAAGCGAAGGCGCCGCCGGAGAAAGAAACCGGCCGGCGATAACGACGGTGGTTCAAAATCGGACCAGGCTGGAAGCGAAGTGGGGGCGGATCAGACCCAATCCACACGTCAGTCGTCACAGCAGCGGTCGGGTGATGATCAGCAGTCGTCAGGTGAAGTGAAAAAGCGAAGGCGCCGCCGCCGCAAACGCAGGCGGAACAAACCCGGTGATGACAAGGGTGCGGACAGTTCAGGTGGATCGTCGTAGCGTGTAATCATTTATCTGAAGTGCGACGGTTGTCTCAGGGTTGATCGGTAAAGGTGTCAGCGGAAATAATCACCAGGCTTTGGATGGGGCGGCCGTACTTCATGGCGGTCAGGAGTTGGCGGGCAAGGTGGTTGTCGGTCCGGGGCGGCATGATTCTGTCTTGTGTTTCGGGTTCAGAAGCCACCGGTCCGGCGGATTCGTTGGTTGGTGTTGTATCACCCGATTCACCGGATTTCTGAACGTCTTCTTCAGCGGTATCCGGTTGCTCCTGGTGCGTCTGTTCAGGGTTCAGGCCGATGACAACAGATTCGTGGCTCGATATCTCCAGCCGCACGGCCAGATCGAACAGGATCAGACCGTCGAGCTGTTTTTCGAGAGGATGTCGCGGCAGCATGGTGGCGACGGGAACGTGATGATGCGGAACAAGGTCGATCACGAATCGGCCATGGTCGGCATTGGCCAGGCGAGCCAGCAGTTGGATGCGGTCATCACTGAGCGTGATTGTCTCATCTGCCGGTTCGGCTATGGATGAGATAACCGTGACAGGCCGGCGCAGCGGCGGTGATCGGAGTGCCGGTGCCAGGTGCGGCGAGGCAGACATTTGAATGCCTGTCACTTTTTTATTGCCGGGGATCGATCCCGACAGTGAAGCCAGTTCGTTATGAGCAATCAGGCCGCAACGAAATCCGTTGGCGTTCCAGAGTTCACGTGAATGCGGCGGGAACGATGATTCATCGATCATCTCCCAGATTTCGTCAACGGGGCTTTCGAGTGAGAAGTCGATCCGCCTGATCATGATATAAGGAATGGGGCCGGTTTTTCGGGCTTTGATTTCGGCCGGGTCCGGCTGGTGTGCGGACCGGATCTCTTCGAGTGTCGGCAGGTCGATATCTTCTGTCTGTTGTTGCGGGCTCCGGCAGGATGACAGCATAAGCATGAGACAACCTGTCACGGCGAGCTCGCAGGTTCGAACGGTGATGCATTTCATCCCTTGATGACGTCCTCGAGTACGTCCATCGCCTGGTCTAATCGTTGTTGACCGATGACCAGCGCGGGTGCCAGTCGCAGAATATGGTTCTTGGTGCCATTGATCAGTACGCCGCGTTCCATACATTTGTTGACGATATCGCCGGCGTTATTGAAGGTTTTTTCCGGCGTGTTCATATTCAAAGCGATTCCGATGAAAAGTCCTTTACCGCGTACTTCGCTGACCAGGCCGGTCTGTCGTGCGAATTCCCGGAGCCTTGTCATGGCCTGTTCGCCGAGGGTGGTGCTGCGAGCGGTCAGTTTATCACGATCGATGATCTCGAAAATTTTCGCACCGGTAGCCATGGCGATGCAGTTTCCGCCCAGCGTGGTAGCGTGTTTCACCCCGCCTTGTTTCCGGGCGTCGAATAATTCCGCGAGTTCAGGACTTGCGCACATAGCCCCCACAGGCAGGCCTCCGCCGATACCCTTGCCCATCGTCATGATATCCGGGGTCACCGGCCAGTGCTGGTAGCCGAAGAACCGGCCGGTTCGTCCGCAGCCGGTCCAGACTTCATCGAGGATGAGCAGCAGATCGTGCCGGTTGCACAATTCCCGCAGATGAGTCAGATAATCATCATCAGGGACGTTGATCCCGCCTTCACCCTGTATGGGTTCGACCAGGATGGCAACCGTCTGATCGTCGATTTCACGTTCGATCGCCGTAATATCGTTATAAGCGACGTTGGCATATCCGGGTAGCATGGGCCCGAACCCTTCGCGGACTTTCGGGCTGCCCGTTGCGGGCATGGTCCCGAAGCTTCGGCCGTGGAAGCTGTCGATGGCCGAGATGATTTTGTACCGTTGACCAGCGGAGCCGGGTTTCGCCTGGCCGTATAACCGTGCCAGTTTCAATGCAGATTCATTGGCATCGGCACCGCTGTGCGAAAAGAACGTCCGGCCGCCGAAACCGTGACGGGCGATCGCCTCGGCGAGCCATGTCTGCGGTTCGGTGTGAAGCAGGTTGCCCACGTGCCAGAGTTTTCCGGCCTGTTCCCGAATGGTTTCAACCAGTTCCGGATGGCAATGACCGAGAATCCCCGCGCCGAACCCGGCGAACAGATCGATATAGCTTTTGCCATCCGCATCGTACAGCATTTCACCTTCGCCGCGGACCATGGCAACGTCATACCGTGGATAGTTCAATGACAGGAACCGGTCATGCCGGTTGATGATATCCGCAGAAGTACCGCCTGTTGTATTCGTCGCTGTCACCGAAAAGTACTCCATTTATAATGGGTTACAAGGGTTTTCAGGATATTATCCTATCACCCTTGGAGCATGTACGAAAGTCTATGAAGCAAAAACCCCTGGCTTCGGAGCGTGCCAGGGGTTTCGCTTTGTCACGGTGGGAAAAACTACAATACAGACGGGCGGCTCTAATCGCCCGTCCACATGCGAATGCTGCAAGTTCTCAGTTGATCATTTCCTTGAGGTCTTTCAGGGGGCGGATGCGAACCGTCTTGCTCGCGGGTTTGGCCTTGATCATGATCTCTTCACCGGTGAAGGGATTGCGGCCTTTTCGAGCCTTGGTCGCGGGTTTACGCTTGACCACCATTTTGCACAACCCGGGCATCTTGAATTCCTTGTGCTTTTTAAGGCTTCTCTGGATCACGACGCCCAGTTCATCGAAGACTGCCGCGACGTCACGTTTGGTCAGGCCGGTCTTCTGGGAAATTGTGCTGTAAACTTCACTTTTGGTGGGTGGCTTGGACGCTGTTGCTGTTGCCATGGTGCTCTCCTTAGCGGGAAGAAAGTGTTACTGACAACCGTGACAAAGCTGTGTTTCGCATGTAGATGTTTTCCGATTTTCATCCATGTATCGCAATTCTGCTGTGTTTTCCTGTAATTTTCAAGGCAAAAGGGCGGTGGAGGGTCTAAATGACCGGTTTTTTCAGTAAAAATCGTTCTACGGGGGTTGTTTTTGTGGAAAACTCAGGTGTTTCGGGCCCGAGCGTAAGCGGTGAATGCGGATGTTTCCGGAAAGTCGTCACCGACACGACCGGTTTTGAACGGGTTTCCGTGGATTTGCCAATTTGGCAGGCGAAGGGAGGAATCATGGAATCATGGCAGGTTCTGAATATCTGTAAGTGTCGAAAATGCGAGTCCTGACCAGTTGGCTATGGCATTGATTTTGCCACTGAATATTTTGTAAGTTAATCGTGGCCGGCCCGCGTTGACCGTTGTTCATCCTCGGTCGACAGCACGGATCGCTGCGAAACGTAAGTCGGTATATTGATCAAGAGGGTATTATCATGCCGAAAACCATTGGAATTGATCTGGGAACCACCAATTCAGTCGTTGCTGTGATGGAAGCTGGCCAACCGAAGGTGCTGATCAACAGCTCGGGGAACCGGACCACGCCGTCCATTGTGGCGTTTACGGAAAAAGCGGAACGCCTTGTCGGGCAGCCTGCCAAGCACCAACAGATAACGAACCCGAAAAATACGGTCTTTTCAATCAAGCGGTTCATGGGTCGTCGTCACAACGAAGTTCAGGACGAAGAGAAGAAAGTCCCCTACGAGGTCGTCGGCGGAGCGGAAGAGTTGGTCAAGGTCAAGGTCCGCGGCAAGGATTATACGCCGCAGGAAATCAGTGCGATGATCCTGCAGGACCTGAAGAAGACGGCCGAGGATTATCTCGGCGGTAAGGTTGAAAAGGCAGTGATCACCGTTCCCGCCTATTTCAATGATTCCCAGCGCCAGGCGACCAAGGAGGCCGGTGAGATCGCGGGTCTGAAGGTCGAGCGGATTATCAATGAACCGACCGCCGCGTCACTGGCCTACGGCCTTGATAAAAAGAAAAATGAGAAAATCGCCGTCTTCGATCTCGGCGGCGGAACGTTCGATATTTCCATTCTCGATATCGGCGACGGAGTTTTCGAGGTGCTTTCGACCAACGGTGATACGCACCTCGGCGGCGATGACTGGGACCAGGAACTGATCGACTATCTCGCCGATGAATTCAAGCGACAGGAAGGTATCGACCTGCGTAATGATCCGATGGCATTGCAGCGTCTGAAGGAAGCTTCGGAAAAAGCCAAGTGCGAATTGTCCACCGTGCAGGAAACGACGGTGAACCTGCCGTTTATCACCGCGACAAATGAAGGTCCGAAGCATCTTCAGATCAGCCTGACTCGCGCGAAATTCGAACAGATCTGCGAATCCCTGTTCAACCGCATCCGCGGCCCGGTGCTCAGGGCGATCGAGGATGCGAAGCTGAAATCCGAGAACATCAATGAAGTGGTCCTGGTCGGCGGGTCGACGCGTATGCCGCGTGTTCAACAGATTGTGAAGGAGATATTCGGCAAGGATCCCAACAAGAGTATCAATCCGGATGAAGTCGTTGCGCTCGGGGCGGCGATTCAGGGCGGTGTGCTTGAAGGTGATGTGAAAGACGTTCTGCTACTCGATGTCACGCCGCTGTCGCTCGGGATTGAAACCCTCGGCGGTGTGATGACGAAACTGATAGAACGTAATACCACGATACCGACATCCAAGAAGGAAGTCTTTTCGACCGCAGCGGATAACCAGACGGAAGTGACCATTCACGTACTCCAGGGTGAGCGTGAATTCGCGAGGGATAACCGTACGCTCGGCCGGTTCAACCTGGCCGGTATTCCCCCGGCGCCGCGAGGCTTGCCGCAGATTGAAGTCGAGTTCGCCATCGATGCCAACGGCATACTCAATGTGACGGCGACGGATAAGGCCACGAATAAGAGTCAGAATATCGAAATCAAGGGTTCCTCCGGGCTGTCCGATGACGAAATCAACCGCATGAAGCAGGATGCCGAGGCTCATGCCGCAGACGATAAGAAGCAGCGTGAGCTGGTCGAGGCCCGTAACCGCGCTGATAATACGATTTACCAGATGCGAAAGACCATGGAGGAACATGGCGACAAGGTCAGCAGTGAAGTGCGAGGTAAGATCGAATCGGCGATCACGAATGTCGAAGACAAGATCAAAAGCGATGACCCTGACGCGATTCTGCGTGCCCTGTCTGAACTCGAACGCGAGGCTCAGGAGCTTGGCAAGGTCATGTATGAAAACGTCGGCCAACAGGCCCAGTCCGCAGCAGGCAGCGGCGGCGGGGCCGGTCAGGAGCAGGCATCGTCGGAATCGGCCGATGATGTCATCGACGCTGAATATGAAGTGAAAGAATAAAACTCTCCCCCATTCTCAAAAGTCCCCACTCGATAGCCGGAGTCCTGCCACCCCTCGGGACTCCGGTTTATTTTTTTTGTATCAATGTGCAGGGCAAGTCTGCTGATGATCCCTCAGGGCTTCCAGTGACGTGGGGTTTTTATAAGTCCAGAGGCAGGTCAGGGGCAGGCCAGAGACCCCCACGGAATCTCAGAGCGGTTTCCGTGAGCTTGTCTGTATTGTCGCGCTGATGAGGGGTTGTTTGAACTTGCAGAATTGGCGATTAGTCAATAACTTATAGCGTTAACCATGGCGAGGTGGTTTTTAAGTATCCGAATCGAAGCCACCTGCCTGGTGTGAAAGTCTGCTCTTCCGCTGTCGATGGTTCTGTCATAAATCGTGTCGACAGGTGATAATATGGTTTTACTGCATACAGGTCTCTAAGGGGTTTTTCAATGAATGGAAGTATCATGACTATGCGTTTTTTTTACATGTTCGCCATCCTTGTATCGGTCATGACAGGAGCGATACAGGCGGCTTCGCAGCAGGCCGGGTCGGAGTTGCCCGGCGTATGGGCTGAAGTTGAAAGCGGCAAAGGCCATAGTGCCTCGCAGAATGATCCGAATGCCTCCGGCGGCAAGCGTCTGGGATGGTTTCATAAGGATAAGTCTGTATTGATCGAGATTCAGCTCGACGAGGCAATGCCGGACGCCATGGTCTATCTTCGCTATTCCCAGGGCGACGCCTCGCCGGGGACACTTGATGTCTACCTTGGCAGGGTGTCGGCCGCCGGCGAGCCGGACAGCTCCGTGTATCGACTCGATCGACTGTCGCTTGCGAATACCGGTGGGTGGGACAAGTTCAAATGGACGGCCATGCGGGTGGGGCATCTGGAAGCGGGTCTGTATCGACTGTTACTCATCAATCCCACAGAAGGTGCGGCAGGCGACTTTGATATCATCGGTATCGCGCCCACGCAGGACCGCGGATTGTGGCTGCCGCCCAATCAGGTAAAGGACGGCCGCTTGCACGGCGAGGGCAGTACGAGTCCCGCGGTGACCATATCCGACTTTTCATCCGCCGTGGTCGGTAATATTTTTCAGAGTGATCAGCTGAGCGGTGGGGAGGCCGGCCAGGTGAGTTTCCTGATCCAGGTGCGGAATAATGTCGTCACCGAACCGGTGGACTGCCGGGTGAAAGGGCATCTCTATAACGACCACGGCATTGCCATGGAACTTGAAGCGAAGCAATTCGAACTCGAGCCAGCGGCGAACGAGGCGATCGAATACACTTTTTCTCCGCCGGACTACGGCTGGTTCGGGATCAAACTGCAGATCACCTCGGGCACTATCAGTGAAAGCCGGGAAGGTTCGTTCTGTGTGGTGCATCCCGCTGCCGAGGGTGTCAGGCCTGAAAGTTATTTCGGATTGGGTATCGGAAAAAGCCCGGCCGATATGGCCATCGGGCAGGCGATCGGTGTGAAATGGCGGCGGGGGATTCCGGAAACCGATACTGCAACCGTAGCGCCCGAGCCCGGCAAGTGGTGGACTGAATCGCAGATCAACGTGGCACGAGAACAGGTTCAGAAATGGAAAGACCACGGCATACTCTGTCTGGGGTACGTGAACTATAACCCCGAGTGGAATGTCATGCCCGATCCGCTCGGCCGGAAGATCAGCCGGCATGAGAACCGGCCGAAAGACCTGGAAGTTCAGGCTGATATCGTTTACCACCTGATCCGTCCGCTGGCCGATCTGGTCAAACACTGGGAACTGTGGAACGAGCCGTGGGTGCACGGCTGGACGTGGCGGACGGGAACGGCCCAGGACTATCGTGACATGTCGAAACTGATCTGGGACAAGGTCAAGCAGGATATGCCGGATGTCATGCTAATCGGCGGCGGCTCGACGCCGTACATGCGTGATATCGTCTACGCGAAGGGCAGTCGCAACGCCGGTTATGTCGACGGTTCGTCGACGCATCCTTACGGTCCGCCGGACCGGTCGTCGCTTTCACCGCCCGCGCTCGAGTCGTACATGAACGCCAACTGGTCTAAAGGATTAGGCTACGGCGGTATCTGGGCAACGGAAGTGGGCACGGCCGAACATATGTTCGAGGACCTGCCGGAAGAAGATCGCAAGTTCATGGTCGCCCGTTCGGTCGCGCCGATCTACCTGTTGAATATTCTCGGTGCGGGCGAATCACCGATCAAGGTTTTCTTCTTCGCTTCCCAGTACAACGCTGCCTTTTCCGGTGATACGCATAACATGTGGTGGGGTAAGAATCCGCGACCGGCGATCGCGGCGTACAGTGCCATGACACACTTTCTCGAGGATGCCAGGCTGCTCGGTGATATCTACGCGAAGTCGAAGGCCGCCTGGGCAGTCCATTTTGTCAAGCCCGACGGCAGCAGTGTCGTTGCCTACTGGCCGGAGTGGGGCTATGAAGGCCGGATGAGCATTCCCGCGAAGGGGTTCACAGCGTACGATTACCTTGGCCGGCCGATCGGTGAAGTCTCGGACGGAAGACTGACCTTCCCCATTCAAACCTGGGAAGTGCGGTACCTTGTCAGTGACCGGAATGCGGATGAAGTGGCGAAATCGCTGAGGCAGGCGCAGTTCGATAATCTGCCGGCGCTCTTCATCAACCCGAGGTCGTTCACCCGCCCGCTCGATAAGCTGCCACCGCTGACCGTAAAAGTCGAGAATCTCCTGCCTCGCCAGTGTGATGCGACAATCAAACTGGAAACACCCGCCGAGATCAAACTGCTGCGTGATGAGATCAAGTTGAAAAAGATCGAGCCCGGCGAGATCCGGTTCATCGATCTGAAAATGTTTCTCGGCAAGGCCAATGACGTGAACCGCTACACTATCAAATATACCGCCGAGGCCGACGGCGTGAAGCAGGAAGGCGCACAGGTTGTCCAGGTAGCCTGTGCTACGTACGGCAGGGCGGCAATCGACGGCAAGCTCGATGACTGGTCCGATGCACTGCCCGTGACCATGTTCTCACGCGGCGGGAAGGACTATACACGCATTGCGTTGAATCCTGATCTTGCAGGTAAACTGCTGGGTCAGAAGCAGCAGGGCGATACGGCGGCGTATAAGATATGGACGCGATGGGATGATGATCATTTTTATATTGCCGCGGAAGTGCCGGATTCGACACTCTCGACCCATTCGACGTTCGAAGACGATCCTTATGCCTTTCCGTTCCTCGCCGATTGCCTGCACGTGGCGTTCGACTGCCTGGAGAAGAATCCGGACGATATACTCTACGGCCATCCGTTATATGAAAAGGCACTGGCCGCGGATGTCGATTACGAGTTCTGCGCGACATTGGCGAGGGAGACCGGCGACGGCTCGAGTTTTTCATCCAAGCCAGCGTGGGAAGGCGATCTGACGAAGCAGCCGCACATCCCCGAGTTGCATCGGCTGAAGGCCCCGGGTACGAATTACCAGACGCTGTACCCGACCAATTCGCCGCTCGATCCCCCGCTGGGTACGATGCAATCAACGCCGGAAGGCGGCCCCGAGGGGCAGATCATGATCACCTACGATTACAAAGAAAAGGTTCTGCGTTACGAAATCGCTATTCCCTGGACGCAGATCGGTGAGTTAGGCGAAAAGGTGAAAGCCCTGGGTGAAGACCAGTTTCTGCAGACCCATTTCGCCTTCGCCGTCGGCGACGCCGGCGGCCGGGGCAAGACGTACTGGACCCAGGAAGCCGGCGACGTTCAGTCCGGCAGCTACGGTTTTTCACCACACTGGGGCGGCGGCAACCGACAGAACGGCGGCCGGATTATCACCGACTGGGGGTTCATGCGGTAGGCAGAACAGGTTGCTTTACCGATAACAGGGACGTACTACAGGTTCGGGTGTGTATCGTAAGTCTACAATAACGGCAGCAGGCCTTCCGCCGCCTGTGCCAGTCGCTTACGATTGGTGATGGTGATGCCATTAGTAGAAGCCGTATCAATCATCCCGTCTTCATCGAGTCGGCGTAATGTGCGAGAAAGTGTTTCACTGGTCAGATTGAGCTGGCTGGCCATGTGCTTCTTGAATGACGGGAGTTGCACCTGGCCGTCTGTCGCATCCGAGGTATTAAGGATATACCGTGCCACGCGTCCCATCGCATCTCGCAGTGTGATGTCTTCCAAGAGGCCTACCAGGTGCTTGACCCAGCCTGCCATACTCACCATGAGGTTCAGACAGAGCTGGTGATCGTCCGCCAGTGCCTGGAGTAAAGGCGAGGCCGGCAGCAGCGTACACCGGCAATCCTCGATCGCCTCGGCGAAGGCCGGACAGTCGAACCTGCCGATCGCCGCAACCTCGGCGAACGTGCCACCCGGCGAAACCAGGTGCAGTACATGCTCTTTGCCGGCCGGCGAAAGGTTGAAAATCCGCACCAGACCCGTGCCCACTACGAACAGGCCGGGGCATGGATCGTGCTGGTTGAAAATCCGTTCCCTCCGGCTGTATTGTTTCAGCAAAGCCATCGCCGCCAACCGGTCGAAACTGCTTCCCTCGACCTTTCGGAAGAACTTACTGCTCCTCAAAATATCCGCTGCATTTAACGCCAATCGACGATTCCGAAAAAAATTTTAAGCACTTGATCCAGATCAAGGCAATCCCTGATCGCCTGCCCGATCATACTCACTGTATGCTGTCAGTCCAATGCTCAACCGAAACGAAGGGCTGAAGACTGAAAGAGTAAGGATCAAAAGACCAGATAAAGGAGTTTTCCATGTTCTGCAACCAGTGTGAACAGACGTATCGCGGCACCGGCTGCGTCAACACCCCCGGGGTTTGCGGCAAGGACGAGGATGTCCAGTCCGTGCAGGAGATAATTCTTTACGGCCTGAAGGGTATGGCGGCTTACGCCAGCCATGCCCGCCGGTTGGGCAAGTATGACGAGTCGGTCAGTGCTTTTATCGAGGATGCCCTTTTCAGCACCATGACGAATGTGAATTTCGATCTCGAATCGCTGCTCGATATCGCGCTCGAGGTCGGCCGTAAGAACCTGCGTGTGATGGAGCTTCTGGATGCCGGTCACGTCGAGGCGTTCGGCCGGCCTTCACCCGCCGCCGTGCGTGAGGGCACGACCGCAGGGGATGGCATACTCATTACCGGTCACGACCTGGTCGATCTGGCCGACCTGCTCGATCAGGTAAAGGGTACGGATATCAAGTAAGCGTCCGGCCAACCCATCTTCCCACAAGCCCGGCAGGCGCAATAATGCC
>CAYRND010000087.1:0-16104 GCA_964425365.1 uncultured Phycisphaeraceae bacterium | reverse complement strand
GCCCGTAGCTCACGACTTTGAACCTACCGGCTTCCAGCCGGTAGTGGTTCAGTTCGGCCGGGCTCAACGATGCGTATTCGCCGGCGAGTTTATCGATAAAGGGTGATGCAATTTCCTTGAGGCAGTCTTCGATCTGGCTGACGGTCTTTTGCTGCCGCTGAGTAAGGCCCTGTCGATGGGTGTGGAGCATAGGCAGGATCGCCTTATCGATGTTACTGACCACCTGCCGGATGCTACGGCTGCTTTCGTTTCGGATTTCAGCCATCAGCTCCTGAAGCGCGGCGTTCTTCTGTTTGAGCGATGCGTTCGCCGCCGCCAGTTCAGCCTGGGTTCGTTGCAGGGCTTCCTCGGCTCGCTTTCTTTTGGTGATATCGACGCACATACCTGATAATCTCAGCGGTTTGCCGTCATGGTCACGGATGATGATCGCCCGGCCGCTGATAATACGCCACGGGGCGTCCGCATCGGCACGAACGCGGTATTCGCAATCATATCGGCCGGTATCGATACCGGCCTGGACCGCTGCCTTGACACGCGGCAGATCATCCGGGTGAACACATCGTTTCCAACCTTCATAGCTGCCTTCGAAACTGCCCGGCTTGGCGCCGAATACTTGATAGACACGATCATCCCAGAACACTTCGCCGGTCTGGATATCCCATGACCACGTACCTGCCTGGGCGGCGTCAATGGCCAGTTGCAGGCGTCCTTCACTTTCACGCAGTTGCTTTTCAGTCTGCTTCTGCGAGCGAACGGTCTGGATGAGTTTCAATCTTGCCCGTTCGGACTCGGCGAGTCTGAGCTTCTGTTCCTGGTACAGGCGTGATTCGGATTCCTTGCGTGCTTTCTCGGCCTGCCTGATCGCCGTGATATCCTGAAACGTGCCTCGCATCTTCACGCATCGTCCGCCGGCCATGACCGGTTCGCCCCAGACCCGGCAGTCGAACAACCGGCCGGCGGCGGTATGACATTGCAACTCCAGGTCAAAGGGGATGCCCTCCTCCACGGCCTTCTGATAAGCCTCGGCCAGTTTCCGACGGTCTTCGGGCGGATAGTACGACAGGTGCTCGGCAGTTCCGGGGATGGGGTCGGCGGGATCGATCTCGATGATCCGGTACAACGCCTCGGTCCACACCGCGTGTCCGGTATCGAGTTCGTGCTCCCAGGCGCCGATCCGGGCCATTCGGCCCATTTCGCCGAGTAGCTTCTCACGCTCGATCAAGGCCTGCTCGGCACGTTTCCGATCCGTAATGTCACGGGCTATCGCACAGATGCACCGGCAATCGCGGTATGTCAGGGCGCTGGTGGTGATTTCAACGGGGAATCTGCGGCCGTCACGCGACTGGTGAATCGACTCGAATACCATCGTACCGGCGGAAAAGAACGACTGCCATTTTTCGTCACTGCCGGCCTTCGGGAACTCTGGATCGATATCGTACACCGCCATCTGAAGCAATTCTTCACGCGAATACCCAAGTGACCGGCAGGCGGCGTGATTGACATAAAAAAAACGTGCATCCGGATAAATCCAGAAGACCGCATCCGGACTGTGATCCACGATATGCTGAGCCAGATTCAGGTCATGCACCCTGCTGTCCCGTTCGGCAACCGTCATGTCCCTGCTATCGACCGGCGAAACCCGCCTGCCGCAGAAAAGTCTGCTGGTTCAACCCACGCATACAAAAAAGCTCCAGAGATAATCGATCCCTGAAGCCTGCTGAACTGCCCGTGAGAGGACTCGAACCTCTACCCCATTGCTGGGACCGCCACCTGAAGACGGCGCGTCTGCCAGTTCCGCCACACGGGCTTGATCCACTGATTGTAAGCCCCACAGTCTACGCGATTCGGCGGGGCAATCAAGTTGATCCGTTCAGCTTGTTGCTGTTTCTAAGGTTGAAGGTTTGTAAGGTTTATAAAGTTTATACTATGGGCGTCCGTTATTGAAATATTATAAACCTTATTTTTTCTTTAGCTTATAAGCGGTCACAAAGTGAGTACGGTAATGTGGGTGTTGGTGTAGATACATATCCGGCCTGCGATCTGCATGGCGTTTGTGCAAATCTGCTCGGGGTTCTGATCGGTGTGAAGAATCAGTGCGCGTGCGGCGGCGGTAGCATACGGGCCGCCTGAGCCGATGCCGATGATGCCGTCGTCGGGCTCGATGACGTCGCCGGTGCCCGAGACCAGCAGGCTGCACTGCCGATCGGCCACGGCGAGCAGGCTGTCGAGTCGCCTCAGAACGCGGTCGGTCCGCCACTGTTTCGCGAGTTCGACCGATGCCTTTTTGATGTTGCCGGGCGAATTCTTCAGATGTTCCTCGAACCGGTCGAGCAGAGCGAAGGCGTCCGCCGCGGCACCGGCGAACCCGAGTAGAACGCCCCGGCTGTCAGCGCCGAGATCATCCAGTTTTCGAACCTTGACGGCATCGGCCTTGGCCACGGTATTGCCCATCGTCACCTGGCCGTCGCCTGCCAGTGAAACGTCGTTGTCACGCCGAACGGTGAGGATGGTTGTGCTTCTGATTCGCCTGTTCATGAACGATAGTGTAAAAAACCGTCAGGTACTGTCCATTCGGACCCGTTTACCAGGTTCTTCAGGTTTGTAAAGTAAGAGGTTTCAACCATCAGGCATCAGCAATAAAAAATTGGCAACCCTTACGCCGATACAAACCTTGAACACGTTATATTGCAAGGAATTATACAATTTCTGAAACAACGCATCGAACCTGTGAAAATCCTTCGAATGACTATGCTCATCAGCCCGTTCTGGTCGAGGCGGTCCTTCAGTTGCTTTCGCCCGGGCCGGGGCAGGTGATGTTGGACTGTACAATCGGGCTGGGTGGCCATGCTGAGCGGATCATACCCCTGCTCGGGCCGGGCGGCCGGTATATCGGGCTGGATGTCGATCCGGGAAATGTGCACACCGCCGGCAAGCGGCTGCGAGGGCCGGCCCGTGACGCCGGGGTGGACCTGACGGTCATACAGGGTAATTTCCGTGATGCCGCTGAACTGATCCGGTCGGTGAATGCGAGTGAAGTCGATCTTCTGCTGGCCGACCTGGGTTTCGCATCCAACCAGATGAACGATCCGGCCCGTGGGATGTCGTTCAGCATGGATGGGCCACTTGATATGCGATTGGATCCGAACCTGCCGACGTCGGCGGCCGAGCTGGTTGCTTCGCTGAACGAGCGAGATCTTGCCGATCTGTTATACCACTATGGCGAGGAACGGCTTAGCAAAAAAATCGCTCGAAAGATTATTGAGCACAGACAATATGAACCGATCGTTAAGACCAGGCAGCTAGCGGAGCTGGTTCGACGTAGTTACGGGCCACGCGGCCGCAAAATGAAAATTGACCCTGCGACCCGAACGTTCATGGCATTGCGAATCGCCGTCAACGGCGAGCTCGAGGCGTTGGAACGATTACTGGCGAAGTTGCCGCAACTGGTCAGGACAGGCGGACGGGTCGGCGTCATCAGCTTCCATTCACTCGAAGACCGACAGGTGAAGCAGATGATGATGGCATGGAACAGGATCGGCACGGCACGGCGACTCACGAAGAAGCCTGTTCGGGCAGAAGCAGGTGAAATCGACGCGAATCCGAGAAGCCGGTCCGCGAAACTGCGTGCCGCGGTCATGAATTGAAACGCCGGGTCGGCCACGAGTTGATTCAGGCGGCCGACGGGTGCGAAACGGTAGCGACTTGATATCAATAACATGGCAAATTGATGTGTTGACGGGTCAACATTTGGCTGATAGTCACGGATGACAGACTTGTATTCCATGGATGGAAAGAGCCGCCATGACAAGAGAAACCAAAATTGGACTGTTGATCGGCCTGGGCGTGATCCTGTTGATCGGGATCATAGTGAGCGATCATCTATCGGTAATGGATCAGCCGCTCGACGGTGACGAATTGAGCCGGTTTTCACAACAGGTTGAACGTTCGATCCAGCCACCCGCACTTAATCCATCCACTTCTTCCTCTACTTTCTCCACCTCTCCGACGTCGACGAGCACACCGCCGGGTGCATCTTCCCTCTCGCATTCACCGCTGCGTCGTTCACCTGGACGTGTTTCGTCGCCTGCTGACGGTTTGAGTCACGGCCGGGTTCGCCAGGTCCGTCCCATCCCCACGCCGCGTGATCTTATGCACCCCACATCTCCCCCGACATCCCCTGTTCGTATTCCGGAAGAAGCAACTGATCCACCGCCTGCGCGGCGTGCGCCACAGGCTTATGCTGCGAATCACGGTATTGCACTTGATACCGATCGTGGCGATTCCGGTCGAGCGGTGCAGCGACAGGTAGTTCCCACGATAGTTCTTCAACAGCAGGATGGCGATTCCGAATCGCCGGGTCGGGATTCACGTGACGGCCGGGTGGATTCACATCAGCTCGCCATGGTGCAGCAGCCGCTTCCGATTCGTCCGGTTGAAGACCGGCAACAGCGAACAATGCCAACAAAAGAACACATGGCGAACTCGCCCGCCGAGGTTGCCGTCAATAATCAACCGATACCTGAGCTGAAGCGGCCCGCAGATGTGAGCCGGCCGGTGAATAATGACTGGGAGCATAAGGTGAAACCGGGTGAGAGTCTGTATTCCATTGCGAATCAGTATTACGGCAACGGGGAATACTGGCATGTGATCGCCGCGGCCAACACGGACAAGGTCGGTGACGACGGCGGGATTCGAAGTGATATCAACCTGATCGTGCCGCATGACCCGTCATCGTTCATGAAGCGGCAGGCGATCTTGGCTGCACAACATAGTCGCACACCTGACGGGTCACCGCCGCCTTCCGGCGAAAGGCCGGGCACGGTGACCGTTCGTACAGGTGATACGCTCAGCGGTATCGCCCGGTCGTATCTGGGCAACAGTTCTCGCTGGGATGAAATACTCGACGCCAACAGCAATGTGCTGGGCAGTCCTGAAAAGTTGCAGGCGGGCATGGTGCTGAGGCTGCCGCGAATGAATGACAACGGCCAGGCCGGTCGTGTGAATGATGTGGTTACGAGAGATACCGGCAGGTCGTCATCGCCATCCGCACCGGCGCGAAGCTATCGTGTTCTGGCCGGCGATACGCTTTCATCCATTGCAAAGAAAATGCTTGGAAGCCATGAAGCATGGCGGAGGATATACCAGGTCAATCAGGATGTCATCAGTGATCCGGACAGGTTGAAGGTCGGCGATCTATTGCAGATTCCGAACTGACGGATGGTATTGCGTATGTCTATCAAATTACTGACTGTTGTTGTTTCTGCGGCACTCTGCGGTGCGGTGGTACTCGAGTGGCGTCACGAGCGGCGTGTGATGAATCATGAAATGGCCATGCTGCACCGGCAGATCAATCAGCAGCATGAAGTGATCTGGGATTACCAGGTGAAGATCACCTGGCGGACGTCGCCGGACCATCTGCGGGGTTGGATCAACCGGTCAGAACTTGAACTGGAGCCTTACATTCCGACCGATGAGGTGGATCCCCGGTACGACAGCCGGCGGCTCGCGAGAGCGGGTGAATAATCGATCGATATCCCGATGTCATGACACGACCACACTGACGGCAGTCTTATGCGAGGCAGTTGGGACAATATGAATCGGCATCATTCCGGTGAGGGTTATACGACAGCACCCGCATGGGAGCGTGTGAGCATAACCGGGCTGGTTGTCACGCTGGCGCTAAGTCTGATATTGACTGTACTGCTGATACGTGTCCTGCAACTGCAGATCAGGCCGGAGGGACCGGTGCTTGATATGCTCGCAAGCCAGACCAGTGATAATTCGGTCACTGCGAGGCGAGGGAGCATTCTCGATCGTCACGAGCGCATCATTGCCAGTTCGCGTGTAGCGCATCGTCTGTTCGTCGATCCCGCATTGATTGTCGATCGGAATACGTTTTCCGAGCATGTTGGTTACGGCCTGGGCTATGAACCGGCGTGGGTGGAACAGCGTATCGCGGCCCGCAGCAGTTCACGATATGTAGTACTGGACCCCCGACTGGATCATGATCGTCTTGAGGGTTACCGGCAGTTGAATCTGCCGGGTCTTGCGATCGAGTCGTACGTGGTGCGGGATTATCCTCAAGGTCCGCTGGCGGGCCAGTTGCTGGGATTCACCGGTCGGGACGGTTACGGCCTGGAAGGCCTGGAGCGGCAGTACGACGCCGCTCTACTGGAAGGCCGGGGTCAGGTCACCTATATGCGAGACCCCCGCCGCCGGATCATGTGGGCGGATTTCGCTTCGTATCGGCCGCAACAACACGGTCGGACGATCCGTCTGTCAATCGACCTGACGATTCAGAGCATCGCCGAGCGTCATCTTGCCGAAACCGTGACGGAATTCGCCGCAGCTTCCGGACAGATGGTGGTCATGTCGCCGCAGACCGGCGAAATTCTGGCGATGGCGAACTGGCCGGCATTCGACCCGAATCAGTCCGGCCGCTCGACGGCGGATCAGCGTCGCAACCGTGCCGTCACGGACGTTTTCGAACCGGGTTCGATCTTCAAGCCGATCGTCTGGTCGGGCCTGCTCGATGCGGGTGTGGTCCATCCGGATGAACGTTTTGACTGTACGACCGACGGGGTATACCGCTCGCCGCAGGGTCGTGTGCTTCGTGATGCGCACGGTCTGGGCCGGCTGAGCTGGGATGAGGTGCTGATCAAATCGAGTAATATCGGCATGGCGATCGGCGCCCAGCGGGTCAGTATCGAGCAGTTGCATGACATTGTCAGACGATTCGGGTTCGGCAGCGAAACCGGAAGCGGGCTGCCCGGCGAGGTGGGTGGTATTGTCAATCCGTTGAAGCGGTGGAACCATTATTCGCAGACCTCGATTCCGATGGGCCAGGAAATCGCGGTCACGGCGATTCAGATGACACGCGCTTTCTGTACGATCGCCAACGACGGCCTGATGCTCCAGCCGACGATTCTCTACGTAGCGGATGATCCCTGCGGCGAATACCTGATCCAGGAACGTGTCATCAGCACGGCGACGGCACGTCATTGCCGCGAAGTACTCCGGCGTGTGGTTACCGAAGGCACCGGTCGTCATGCGGCCTCGACACGGTACAGTCTGTTCGGCAAGACCGGCACCGCGCAGTTACCGGATCTGAAAAACGGTGGGTACCTCGATGGACAATACGTCTCCTCCTTTATCGCGGGCGGACCGACCCACCGGCCGGTGCTGGTTATCGGGTGTTTCATTCACCGGCCGGATAAAAGCAAAGGCTACTACGGCGGTATCGTCGCCGCACCGTGTGTGAAACAAACCATGGAGGAATCACTGCTGTACCTTGGTCTGCCACCTGATCTGAAGTGATAGAGGGTTTATTACCACATCCTGATATTTTTTTGTCGTACAGATCGTACAAATCGTCCGCAATACCCTGAACTTTCAATCAGATTCATGATCGGATAAATCATCCAGCCGATGTATTAGACATTCGGATCGGCGATTAACCATTCGCTTGAAACCGTTTAGAATGGAGGCAGGCTGATCCGTACGAAGCGCTAACCGAGTATGATTGTTAACATGATTGATCTTTGTGCGGGACAGGAATTGTTCCGGCGAGTTAAGTCAGTATAGACAACATCCATAATGCAAGAATATAGACAAGTACGCATTTCACTGGGGATCTTCCTGATTGCCATGACCACATTGATGGTGGAACTGCTTTTGTTGCGCGTATTCGATGTGATTCTTCAGGATAATCTTGCGTACATGGTGATAAGCTGCGCGATGTTTGCTTTCGGACTGTCAGGAGTCTACATCACGCTTCGTCCGATCCGGGACAGTCGGTCGGTACCGCGTTATCTGTCGAACACCGCGATGCTGTTCGGGATATCACTGGCAGCTATTCTGCCGGTAGTCAATATGCTGCCGTTCAGCCTGGACAGATTTTTCCATCACCTGTCCTTGCAGATATTTTATTTTCTACTGCTTTATCTTGTGCTGATCGTTCCGTTCTTTCTGTCGGGCCTGATCTTTGCAACGGCATTCACCAGTTATTCCGGTCAGATACGTCGTCTGTATTTCTATGATCTGGTGGGCGGTGGTATCGGCTGTGTCATCCTGCTCCCGTTCATTTCACATATCGGTCCGGGCGGTCTGCTGCTTGCCGGCGCGGGTCTTGGATTTCTCGCTGCATCTTTATTCAGGTGTGATCGTTCCGTGACTGTTGTGGCATTGACACTGGCGGTTTTGCTGACAGCCATTCCCGCGGGACTGAGTCTTTCCGGGCGAGGTTATCTGCAGTTTCGTGAACATGTCAATAAACGTGGTGTCTCTAAAGCGAGAAATGATGGTATCGTCGAGCTGACCCGGTGGGATCCGATTGCCAAGATCGACGTGATCCAGCAGACCCGGATGGACGAATTGACCGGTGAAGAGGTCGCATGCAGCAAGCACGTGGCTTATGACGGCGGCAGTCAGAGCAGTATTCTGTATCCGTTCGACGGAAATTATGCCGGCTTGAGGACGAAGCTTGAAAGCAATCTGGAACTTATTCCTCTGCATTACTGGAACAGGGGCGTACTGGCATCGCATTTTCTCAAGGCCGATACGGGTGCGAAGGTATTGATCATCGGCAGTGCGGGCGGCCAGGAAACCAAGGCGGCTTTGTGCTACAACGCCGATCGTATCACCGCGGTCGAGATGGTCAGTACGGTGGTCGATCTGGTGACGGGGCGATACAGCGATTATATCGGTGGTATTTTCAATGATCCCCGTGTTCATGTCTATGCCGCCGAGGGTCGCTCTTTTCTTCGCGGAACCGACAGTCAGTTCGACATCATCCAGATATTCAGCAATCACACCTCTTCGAGCATGGCGGCCGGCAGCGGCGCCATGGCAACGGTGTATCTGCAGACGGCCGAAGCGTATATGGAGTATTTCACTCACTTGAAGGAAGATGGCGTTCTTCACATCAATCATCATGTCTATCCGAAAATGATCGTCACGGCGGCATTGGGTTGGAACAGGCTCGGTCGGTCGGATTTCAGAAAACACGTGCTCGTCTACGAACGCAATGAGCAGGACAACCTGCCGACCCTGCTGATCAAGATGTCGCCGTGGACCGAATCGGAGTTGTCACGACTGAACGAGCTGATGTTGCCGCCTGGTCTGAACGATATGGACACGCATTACCTGGTGGAAAATCCACTCGATCCTGAAGGCAGTTTTCTTTCGGATGATTTCTACAGCGGGCATTTTCCTGACGCCTTGTACGCATCCATGGACTACCGCATCATTGCATGTACGGACGATCGGCCGTATTTCAACTACCTGAGGCGGAAATTCAAACTGCTTGAGCCGGACCCGGATCGCTATCTGGATTCATCGACGGCCCTGCTGCTCAATAACCAGATGAGCGAAAAGTATCGTGTTCCGAAAGATGTGATTCACTTTCTGGCGACCGGTCTGGCAGCGGGATTTTTTTCACTGGTATTCGTCTTTCTGCCGCTGATCATGTCGGATGCCGGACGGCGGTACTGGCGTGGTAGAATGACTGCGATTCTGTATTTCTCCTGTCTGGGTGCGGGGTTCATCATAATCGAGCTGACTTTCATCCAGGTTTTCATGAAGCTGATCGGCTATCCCCTGTACACTTATTCGCTGGTCATTTTCACCATGCTGCTTGCGGCGGGACTTGGCAGCCTGACCGCCGGGGTGTGGAATATCCATCCGAAGCGATTGTGGTGGCTGCCGTTTTCCGGCGTTCTTCTTTTCGGTGGACTTCTCTGGCAGTTTCATTCCGATATTTTCAGGATATTTCTCGCCTCGGAATTATATCTGCGAATGCTTGTCGGCGCTGGCATGATCGTGCCGATCGGTTTTTTTATGGGTATGCCGCTTCCCATCGGGATACTCGCACTCGAACGGAGTCCAGCGGGCGCCATTGCCTGGGCATGGGGGATGAACGGATTCTTCACCGTTACCGGCGGCCTGATCGCCGCGATGCTGTCTATCTACGTCGGGTTCAGTATGACACTGTTGATCGCACTCGGTATTTATCTGCTGGCGTTTGTGCTCTACGCCAGATTACGGCATTTACCAGAAACGTTAAGCGGGTAGGATTCAAAGTTCAAGATCGAATATCTGCTGAGTCGGATTCGTGGTCGGGGTAAGAGGCATATTACGTATGGCTGAGCGTGGTTGTACAACTGATGGTATCACGTTACGCTTGTGTCATGACAGAAAACAGTACTCATCACGCCGATTCTTCTCAACTGCTCCAGACGCCGTTTTATGCGTTTCATGAATCGAACGGCGCGCGTTTCGTTGATTTCGCCGGTTGGGCGATGCCGATCCACTACGGCTCGATCCTGGCCGAACACCATCAGGTCCGCAATACCGGCGGCGTGTTCGATGTCTCGCACATGGGCCGGCTGACGTTCGCCGGCAAAGATGCCAGGCGATTTCTTGAACGTATCCTGACCCGTCGGGTGAGTGATATGACGCCAGGCAGTTGCCGGTACAGCATGGTCTGCAACGAAGCGGGTGGTGTGAAGGACGATGTGATCGTCTATCGTCATGAAGACAACTGGTTGATGGTGGTCAATGCTTCGAACCGCATGAAGCTGATCGACCACTTCAATGCTGAAATCGCGAGCGGGGGCTGGCAGGTGAAGATGAACGATACGACGATGAAAACCGCAATGATCGCAGCGCAGGGTCCGAAGGTGATCGAGCAGATCGGCCGGTTTTCTTCCGAAGTGCCTGCGCTGAAGCGGTACCGGTTCTGCGTCAAGCAACTGCTGCTGGTGAAGTTGACGATCAGTCGTACGGGCTATACCGGTGAGGACGGCGTCGAGGTGATTCTACCGGCGAACCTGGCGACCATGGCATTCAAGATGCTGCAGGGAAGCGGCGCCCAGGCCGATATCTTCAAGCCCGCCGGGCTGGGCGCTCGCGATACGCTCCGCCTCGAGGCCGGCATGCCGCTGTACGGCCATGAACTTGACGAACAAACCGATCCACTGGCCGCCGGACTGAACTTCGCTGTGAATCTTGATAAAACGGAACACGCTGAATTTACGGATATCCCTGAATTCATCGGTCAGCAGGCGCTGAAAGCAATCGCCACAGGCGGTCTGCGGAAACAACTGGTGGGTTTGAAATGCGACGGCAAACGCACACCCCGGCAGGGTATGAAGGTACTGGCCGGCGACAGGGAAGTCGGTGAAATTACCAGCGGATGCCTTTCACCGACACTGGGATACCCGATTGCGATGGCGTACGTGGAAAGCGGAACAGCAGACGAAGGCCAGTCACTGAATATCGTAATGGGCAGGAATACCGTCGAGGCCGCCATTGTCAAGTTGCCGTTTTATAAAAAATGATAGGAACAGCCTGCATGATCCCGTGGGGTCGAACGACCTGCACAAAACAAGCTGTTATTCATTATTCCCAAACCGCAAGCCACGAGCCTCAAGCCGGTCTTCACGCCGACCGGCGTGATTTATGACGTGCCTTGGCACGGACGGCGGCGAGTGGGCGGTCGGAATGGAGGCGGCGGTTGAGTTTCTTGAGTGCGTCGATTTCGATCTGTCTTACGCGCTCCCGCGTCAGGCCGATCCGGTCACCGATTTCCTTGAGTGTCAGCGGCTCGTTGCCGTCCAGGCCGTAGCGAAGACGGAGGATCGTCGCTTCACGATCGTCGATCGCTTCGAGCAGAATGCCGATGGTCGACAGGTCGTCGTCTTTGAGCACCTGTTCCTCGGGCGAAGGGGTGCGTTCATCCTGCAGTATTTCCGAGAGCGTGGGTGAATCGTCGTTGTCCTGCCCGCTTCCGCCCCGTGTCGGGCGTTGGCTGGCGCGGACGGCTTTTCGGATGATGCCGACCTTCTTCGGCGGTAGTTCCATTTCCTCGGCCAGTTCGTAGATCGTCGGCTGCCGGCCGAGTTCCTCCTCGAGGTCGCGTGAGGCCTTCTTCCACTTCGCGATCAGTTCGACCATGTACGCCGGGATGTGAATCGGCTGCACCGCATTGATCAACGCCCGTTTGATCGCCTGCTTGATCCACCATGCCCCGTAAGTCGAGAACCGGGCACCCTGCTCGGGATCGAAGCCCTCGACGGCCTTGAGCAGGCCGATGTTGCCCTCTTCGATCAGGTCCTGCAGCGGCAGGCCGCGGTTCATGTAACGCTTGGCGATACTCACAACC
Source organism: uncultured Phycisphaeraceae bacterium (assembly GCA_964425365.1). Taxonomy (GTDB): domain Bacteria; phylum Planctomycetota; class Phycisphaerae; order Phycisphaerales; family Phycisphaeraceae; genus CAYRND01. The sequence continues at coordinate 3,941 of CAYRND010000087.1, read as the reverse complement.
AGCCTGAGATTGGACCGGATCATATGGTCACGCGACGCCGGGCATTGTTCGTGGATGATCTTACGGCAGAGCTGCTTTTCTTCATCCGCGGTAAGAAGCGGCGACTCGTCGATCTGCTTCAAATAAAGCTCCAGTCCTGATTTAACTCTTCTTTGGACCATCAGTGGTAACTTCCTCCAACCTCCGGAGCGTGGTAATTCCCCAGACGAGGCCGCAGCGTGGCACACCAATCATTTCGGCGTTATCGGGGTTTCGCTTGAGAACCGGTGAAGAGTCACCTAAATTAGTAATAACAAGAACTTACGCGTGTCTGTTCTGTATCGGCTGGGTAAATACTGACGGTCCTGCCGCCCCACCCAACCAATCACTCTCACCACTCACTTTCCCCTCCACTTACCTTCCCCGCTGGCCTCCCTCGATCCAGATATCATGCCTGTTTGTATCGACCGGCTGGTCCATGATTTACTGTCACGCTAAGATGAGACTGTCATGAAGTTGATACTTGCCAACCCACGAGGATTCTGTGCCGGTGTGAATATGGCTATCCAGACCGTCGAGGAAGCCCTGAGGATCGGCGGCCGGCCGCTGTATGTGTATCATGAAATCGTGCACAACCGTCATGTGGTCCAGCACTTCATGGGCGAAGGCGCGGTCTTCGTCGATTCGATCGACCAGGTGCCCAACCATGCGACGATCGTCTTCAGCGCTCACGGCGTCAGTCCCGAGGTCCGCAGGCAGGCCGAACTCCGCGGCTGCACCATGATCGACGCTACCTGCCCGCTGGTGACCAAGGTCCATAAGGAAGCGGTTCGCTACGCTCGAGAGGGTTACAAAATCCTGCTGGTCGGGCACGCCGGCCACGATGAAGTGGTGGGCACCGTCGGCGAAGCGCCCGATGCGATTACTATCGTCCAATCGCCGGAAGACGTCGAACAACTCCATTTCTCACCCGATGAAAAACTGGCGTACCTTACGCAGACCACACTGAGTATGGACGACGCCAAGATTATCATCGACGCCATCAAGCGGAAGTATCCGAATGTGAAAGGCCCGCCCAGTGCGGATATCTGTTACGCCACCACCAATCGCCAGCACGCCATAAGACAACTGGCGACCCGGGCCGACCTTGTCCTCGTGGTCGGCTCGAAGAACAGCTCAAACTCACTTCGGCTCACTGAGATCAGCGAAACGACCGGTACGCACGCTCAACTGGTCGACGATGTCACTGAAATCAATCATGACTGGTTCGACAGTGTCGATACCGTTCTGATCACCGCGGGCGCCTCGGCACCGGAACACCTCGTTCAGGAAATCGTCAACGAACTGGTCGACCGCTACGGCGGCGAAGTGCTCGAGTACCAGGGCGTCGAGGAGAACATGACATTCAACCTGCCGATCACACTGCGAGAGATAAAGGTCGAAAGCCGGTAGCGTCGGTGTGTTTATCGATCAATGGCAGTTTTCATCGAGGAAGATCAGCTCTTTCGGATCGTGCACTTCGAGCAGCAGGCGGATATCGAATGCCTTGTCCCTGATCCTGTTACGCCGGCGGCCGTCGGAGATGCGTGAGAGATTCAGTGCCATTCTCGCTTCCTCACCGACGAGGTAGATTTCGGCACGGGTTGCTACCGTCGGCCATTGCGATTCCGGAAGGCCGTCAATCTCGACCGGTTCGTATTTGCTCAGGTGGCAGGTGATCATACTCACGCCGTTGTAATCGTACATATCCGCGCGGACCAGTGTGCCGGTCCGTGGATCGAGCAGCATTCTCAGGTTCAGCCCCGGCGGCTCGATCAGGTAGTAGCCGCTGACACGTTCAACAGCCGGCGGCGGTGGAATCGAGTCGGGATCGAGCGGGCGAAGGCCGAACAGGAACGGAATGAGCTGCGGCTGGATCGGCAGCGGAAGCGGTCTGTTGCACGGATCGCCCACGAAAAGATGCCGGCCGACCCAGGCGACGCCGTCGTCCTGTTTGTCGATGAACCAGTACATCTCGTGGTTACTGCCGGCCCAGAACATCGTATCGCCCAGCTTGCCGAGTGTCAGTGCGACGTCACGCGGCTGACGATAGATGAAATTCCCTTCGCCCTGCTCGAAGTGATGCTTGCCGTCTTCGTCCTGCCACTCGATGGTCATCACCGCGCCTGACCACAGCCGGTCCAACAGTTGAACGCGATCGTTGTATTGCCGGACCAGCTCTTCATAGGTGGGTAGCGGCTGATTCACATGGATCGGCGTCAGCGGCGGCGGGGAATAGTCCTTGTTCTGCGGCTGGCAGGCGAAAAGACACAGCACAGCGGTCAGCGCCCATCCTGTCACATATGGCCGGTTCATAACTCACCCTCGAGAATTTCACCCAGTTGCTGTGAAACCTGTTCGATCTGAGCGGCGTCGAGCTTCGGATCGAGCACCTCGATCCGCTCCGCTTCGTTCCATTTGCCCAGCGGACCCTTGGATAAATCGAGCTTCGGAGTAAACTGCCACCACGCCTGCTCGACGGGTTCACCGTTGACCACGGCCTTACGCGTGACCGTACCGTCGTATCGAACCAGTTTCTTACGCATCAGGATAAGACCGAGCACATGACGGAATGCGATACGGATCGGTTCATCCGCATCGGCCAGCCTGATCAGCAGGCTCATCAGGACCGTATCATCGACAAAAAGCTTCTTCTTCTGGTTCGGCTCGGGAACCACGGTTTTCCAGTAGCAGAACAGATTGTCAGGCTGACGGCCTTCGGCCCACGCTTCCCGTGATATATCAATACGCTTGAAACCGAAACCGCTCAGCTTCGGGTCAGACCGGCGAAGTGCTTCACGTTCTTCGTCCGTCAGTTCAACGAGTGTGGCGAAATACGATTCACCCGTTGCCAGTGTCCGGCCGGTCATCGCACACTGACCCGTCGGCCGCTGTATATCGTATGTAGGGGCATTAAATTGACTCATGACGATTGAACAACCCATCACCTGTTAACTGTATTGAATAATCAGGACCGTTGAACATAGATCCTTGAACTTGTTATCAATCAACCCCCAACTGTCTCGCCGCGCCGATCGACGTCTGATCGATCAGCACCGCCAGCGTCATCGGCCCCACACCACCGGGCACAGGGGTTATCATCGACGCCTTTTCACTTGCCGATTCGAAATCGACGTCGCCGACGTTACCCTCGGGTGACGGGTTGAATCCGGCGTCTATAACAACTGCGCCTTGTTTGACCCAGTCGCCCTGGACGAACTTCGGCCGGCCGACCGCGGCGACTACGATATCACCCTGCCGCACCAGGTCCGGCAGGTTACGTGTTCGCGAGTGGCATATCGTCACCGTTGCATGCGACGCCAGGAGCAGCATGGCCATGGGCTTGCCGAGAATCACACTTCGCCCGATCACCACGGCGTGACTGCCGCTGATTTCAACGTCATAGGCTCGCAGCAGTCGCATGATCCCCTCAGGTGTGGCCGAGCCGAACCCGGGCAGTGAATAGGTCATTGTACCGAAGCTGTAAAACGTGACACCATCAACGTCCTTGGCAGGAGGGATCGACTCGAAAGCCGCCCGTTCATCCACCTGTTTCGGCATCGGGTGCTGGATCAATATGCCGTGAACGGCGGGGTCATCGGCGAGTTGCTTGACACGGCCGACCACTTCATCCGTTGTACTGGTTTCCGGCAGTCGGACCTTGACCGACTTCATGCCGTGCTTCTCGCAGAGTTTGCCCTTACGATCGACGTACTTCTCCGACGCCGGATCATTTCCGACCAGCACAGTCGCCAGACAGGGCGTAACGCCGGTCTGCTCGACAATCCTGCCAACACGCTGCTCGCAATTCGCCAGAATACTGTCAGCAATGGGTTTACCCAACATCAACACAGGCTCGGTCTTCGTGCTCATACACTCGATTGTACCGGATATCACCCGATCTGTCCCCCCCACTTCCCCCC
>CAYRND010000086.1:0-16167 GCA_964425365.1 uncultured Phycisphaeraceae bacterium | reverse complement strand
ATATCGAATCCGCCACCGTCCAGATCACCGGCAACTTCCAGAACAGCGAAGATGTGCTCTCGTTCGCCAATACCGCGAACATCACCGCCACCTGGAACGCCACCACTGGCCTGCTCACACTCACAGGCAGCGACACTCTCGCCAACTACCAGGCCGCGCTCCGCAACGTCAAGTACACCAACAGCAGCGATGATCCGGATTCCTCCGTTCGTATGGTCGAGTTCAAAGTCAACGACGGCGACGTTGACTCCAATACCGAGTCGCGTACGATCGCCGTAACCGCGCAGAACGACCCGGCTACTCTGGCGAATATCGAGGTGTCGGCACTGGCGTATACCGAAAATGACGGTGCAGTCAATATCACAGCAGCCGTTACCATCACCGATCCCGATGACGTCGAACTGGAAAGCGCGACTGTTCAGATCACCAATAACTACCAGAACGGTGAGGATGTACTTTCATTCACAAACACGGCAAACATCACCGCGACGTGGAACGCGACAACCGGACTGCTGACGCTGACGGGCACCGATACCATCGCCAACTACCAGGCCGCCCTGCGGAATGTCGAATATACCAATGGCAGCAGCGATCCGGATACCGCCACGCGTACCGTGATATTCCAGGTGAACGACGGCGATGATAATTCAAATACCACCGTACGCACGATTACCGTAGACGCTGAAAATGATCCGCCGACACTGGCGAATATCGAAGGTGCTGCACTGGCGTATACCGAAAACGACGCCGCTACTGATATCACCGCCAACATAACACTGGCCGACCCCGATGATGTCAGCCTTGACAGCGCCACAGTTCAGATTACAAACAATTACCGGAACGGAGAAGATACGCTGTCGTTCACCAACACGGCGAATATCACGGGTACGTGGAACGCGGCGACCGGCCTGCTGACATTGACGGGCAGCGACACCGTGGCGAATTACGAGGCGGCGCTGCGGAGTGTCCAGTACGCTAACGACAGCGACGATCCCGATACAGCCATGCGGACTGTAACGTTCCAGGTCAACGACGGCAACGATAATTCGAACACAACCGCTCGAAACATTGCCATCACCCCACAGAACGACGCATCGACTCTTGTGAACGTAGAGGCCTCGGCCCTGCCCTATACGGAAGGCGATGGCGCCGTCGCAGTCTCCGCAGCGATAACTGTTACCGATCCGGACGATACCAATATCGAATCAGCGACAGTTCAACTCACCAATAACTACCAGAACGGTGAGGATGTACTCTCATTCACCAATACCGCGAACATCACCGCCACCTGGAACGCCACCACAGGACTGCTCACACTCACAGGCAGCGATACACTGGCCAATTACCAGTCGGCGATGAGGAATATCACCTACAACAATACCTCGGCCGATCCATCACAGCTGACCCGGACGATGACGTTTACCGTCAACGACGGCGATACGGATTCCAGCACCACAATCCGGGATATCACCGTCGCAGGCGTCAGTATTCCCGGCACGCTCGATGATATCGAAAATACCGAACTCGATTACCGTGAAGGCGACGGCGCCGTCGTCATAACCAGTACCATTACAGTCACTGATCCGGACGACGTGAATATCGAAAGTGCCGTTATCCGAATCACAGACAATTATCAAAACGGTGCCGACGAGTTATCCTTTACCAATACCCCCAATATCACGGGTACCTGGGACGACGCGACCGGAACACTGACACTGGCCGGCAGTGATCTGCTGGCGAATTACATCACAGCACTTCGTAGTATCCGCTACCTCAACAGTTCCGAATCGCCCTCCGGAGCGGATAGAACCATCAGCTTCACCGTTAATGATGGTAATATCGATTCAAATACCATTACGCGTACCGTCGATGTCACCGCCGTCAACGATCGCCCGGTTAACAGTACGCCGGCCAACCAGGTGACCGACGAAGATACCGCGATTGTCTTTTCCGCAGCCGGCGGAAACGCGATTACCGTAAGTGACGTCGATGCCGGACTGAGCAACCTGCAGGTGACTATCAGCGCAACGAACGGCACCTTGACACTCGCCTCAACCGCATGCCTGACGATCCTGACCGGTGATGGAAATAATGACGCATCCATGACGTTCCGGGGTACCGTAACGGCCATCAATAACGCACTGGACGGCTTGATATTCAAACCCACTCGGGATTATAGCGGCCCGGCGTCGGTTACCATCATCACCAATGACCTCGGCCGGCGAGGTGCAGGTGGCGCCCGTATGGATTCCGATACCGTCGCCATTACCGTCAACCCAATTCCCGACCCGCCCGAGGCGGATAACGCGACCATTGAAGTGATCGAAGGCAGAAAGATCGACACGGTGGTGGGAATGGTTCGTGCACGCGATCCCGATATCGGCGATGTCCTGCAGTACAGCATCATCTCCGGCAACGAAGATAACGCGTTCCGCATCAATCCGGATAACGGACAGATCATCGTCGCCAACGAGGCCGCTATCGATTTCCTCGTCAGACAGGTTTATCAACTGGTGGTCCAGGTCGAAGATTCCACTGGCCGAACCGATACCGCAACCATTACCATTCATATCCGCAGCATGCGGGATATGGACCGCAGCGATATCGTCGAAACCAACCAGAATGCCCAGGATGTTGCTATTGACAAGGAAGTGCGCAATGACGAATCGCCCGAAACGACGCCGAAGTCCGGCGAGCCGAAGCCGAACCATTCGGCCGGTGAATTACCCTACCGCTACCAGTCGTACCCGGTGGGCATCGGTGTTGTCGGGAAACGGGGCGGTAATTCCGTTGTCGGCGGCGTAGAAGTGAACCTCCAACAGGAACAGGCGGAGCAGGATATCAATGAGGATCAGCAAGTCTCACCATCCGACGAAAACGACAACGAACGAACGCCTTCGATATCCCGACCTGAAGATCAGAACCGCTCGCAATCGCAACCTGAAGGTAAGTCAGGCCGTACTACCCGGACGATCAGCGATCACGATACCCGCTTTGTCCTGACAGATGATCACGACATCGCACTCACCAGCCCCGATAAATTGCTGCCGAAGTTGATCCGCAGCACCGGACAAGGCCTCAAGATTGCCTGGCCGTATGTCCTTCTGGCATCCATCGGTATCAATATGATCGTCCTGTCACAGAAATCATCCGACGAATCCACTGACAGATACCCCGAATAAAACCAAGTCAGAACGGAAAACCCCACTCATTTCATTCGGGTGCCAGCCCGCCTTCCAAAATAATATTCATTAATACATACATATAACGTTGTCAGCATAATGAAAGGATTTGTACACCACTCAACAATGGAATCATGGGTATTTATCTCAAGATCGCTGAAAGTTTGTGAAATGCCCGGTTTCAGTGCTGCCAATATCAGAAAAGCGGATTTTCTCGGTCTTAACAACTTAACAGGGTCATGTGTTACGTCGATATAGATCATGGATACAGGCAGTTGAATCTGCCTTGATGGGTGATTGATAACCATGCGGATACTCATCGATACATTGATCGCCCTGATGTTGATCGCCCTGGTGGCGGGTGTGCTCTATTACCAGAATCTCAATACGATGCAGGAACAGGAGTATCTGGATGTTCACCGGGCGTTGGATGAGTTGCACAATCAGATGTGCTTCCACGCCGCGGTCGGTGACGTCGAATGTAATGATCGCGGTTATGCAAAAACCGTGTATACCTGCTGGTTCAGTGATGGCGTGCCGGCTAACAATCTGACTGCGGGGGGCCTGCCCTGGATCGACTTCGCCCCGCCGGGCGATTATGCAGAGCACCCGCCCGACCCCGTCATCCGGGACACCGGCCAGGCCGGCTTCTGGTATAACCCGAACCGTGGCCTGTTTCGTGCCAGAATTCCGCAGCAGGAAAGCGAACAGGAATCGCTTAGAGTTTATAACTACGTTAACCAGGCATCTTTACAGTCGCTGCCCTACGATATGGCTCTGGCTCGCAAGCCCCTGCCACTACCGGCGGAATTGCCGTCAACACAGCATGCCTCGATCTCGACGGGCCAAGTGGATCATCTGGTCGAACAACAGCCCATTGATAATAACCAGACCCAGATTGATGATATCACTCCGCAGACACGCATCACCAGCAAGCCGAGACCCACGCTGGTCACCGGTTCCCAATAGCCTGCTTACCTGAATGTCACCATGTATTTCCAGACCCGTCAGACCGGCGGGTTGTTTCATTTCAGTAACAGGCGGCGACGTTCACGCTACAATGCCCGGCATGAGCACGTTATTTCACGAAAAATTGCCAAACGGATTGTGGCTGATCGCGGAATCGATCGATACCGCACAATCATTGTCAATGTCATTGCTCACACCCGCCGGCGTGGTCTATCAGCCTGAAGATCAGCAGGGTCTGGCCGCCATACTGACCGAGCATATCTGCCGCGGGGCAGGCGGCAGAACCGCACGGGAGCATAGCGATGAACTCGGTCGGCTGGGTGTTCAACGCGGTGTCAATGCAGGCGGAAATCATCTGATCCTTTCGGCCACCATGATCGGCAGTATGGTCGACGAGGCATTGCCGCTGCTGGTCGATATGATCTGCCGACCCAACCTGGACGGGCAGTCACTCGAACCCTGCCGCGAGCTTGCCATTCAGGCGATCGACGGCCTGATGGACGAACCGCAGGAACGTGTCATGCTCGAATTGCGAAATCGGTACTACCCCGAACCACTGGGTCGATCGCCCTACGGCTACCGTGAACATATTACCGGTATCAACCTCGATCAGATACTGTCATTTCACCAGCGACAGTTTGTACCCGGCGGCAGTATCATCGCATTCGCCGGTCGATTGGATTATGACCACCTGAAAGCGAAAGTCTGTGAACTGACCGACGGCTGGCACGGTCAGGTGCAGGAACCGGATGCCGGTCAACCTTCGCCTCGGCAGTATCACCATATCGAATCGGAAACTGCACAGGTTCATCTGGCACTGGCATATCCGGCCGTTCCCGAGCCGGATGAGAACAGTATGTTGCAGCGGGCGGCCTGCGCTGTGCTGTCAGGTGGTATGTCGAGCAGGCTCTTCACCGAAGTCCGTGAAAAACGCGGACTGTGTTATGCCGTATCGGCCAGGTACGCATCGCACAAAACCCACGGCGCCGTCATGACTTACGCCGGTACCGTACCGGACCGAGCCCAGCAGACATACGATGTTCTTCATACGGAACTGATCCGCCTCAGTGAGGGGATTCAGGCCGATGAATTCGAACGAGCCATCGTCGGTATGAAATCCAGACTTGTCATGCAGGGCGAATCGACCGCCGCCAGGGCGAACGCCATCGCCACGGACCAGTTCGTTCTGGGTAGGCCCCGTTCACTGGACGAGATCGCCGCGCGGGTCGATAGAATCACGCTGGATGATTTAAACGGTTTCATTGCATCGAACCGGCCGGGTGAAATGACAACCGTCAGTATCGGGCCGGTCACCTTGAAAGTCGATTGACAGGATTGATATGAAGCTGCTGATCACGGCGGGGCCAACGCGGGAACCGATCGACGCGGTCCGGTTCATCAGTAACCGGTCCAGCGGCCGGACGGGAATCGCCATCGCCCGGGCGGCGGCGGAATCAGGCTACGATGTGCGAATGTTGCTCGGGCCCATACCGGTTATCGAGAGCATCAACGACATCTGCCGTATCGAACGCTTTAATACCGCAGGCGAACTCGAACAACTACTGGTGGAACATTTTACGTGGTGCGATGTTCTGATTATGGCGGCGGCCGTCGCGGATTACCGTTGTGTACAGATCACGGGCGGCAAGATGACACGCCGGGCAGAGGATGACGCAATGCTCACGCTGCGACTCGAACCGACCCCTGACCTGGTTGCGGCCGTTGCGGCGGGCAAACGGCCGGAGCAGCGGGTTGTGGCCTTTGCACTCGAACAGGCGGACAGGCTTGAAATCCGTGCCCGAGCGAAACTGCGCCATAAAAACGTCGACGCCATTATCGCCAATCCACTCGAAACAATGGACAGTGAATTCATTCAGCCCCTGTGGCTCACCGCCGCCGGCGAACGCACCGTCGCCGAGCGAATGGCCAAGGACCAGTTCGCCTATTGGCTACTGGCACGGATCGGGGAACTGGCCTGAATCCTACGGGTATGCGGGGCAAAAAAAGCAGGAAAAAAACAGATTATTTCCTGATTTTGACCCCGGAATTCCCTTTGTTCACATACGAATATCCATTAAAATAACAATAAGAGCGCTGAACATATCAACGGGGTATGACAGTATGGACCAGACGGTTTTATGTCCAAAATGTCAGACGCTGCTTACCGTTCCCGGCAATGCCGAAGGCAAACGTGCTAGATGTCCCGTATGCGAACATCGATTCATTGTCGCCTTGGAAAAGTACTCCCTGGATGAAACAATATCACACTGGATCGAGGAAGACCTTGAAGAGATCTACGATGAACGTGACGATGACGAAAATGACAGCGCCGTGCAACCTGCGCCACAGCACTTGCGCGATGTCGACCGATCAGATCATAGTATAGTGAAATCGTCCGCTCTTCATCAGCCATGCCGATGGACGAAAGCGATATGGTGCCTGATTCACCATTGGATTCGGGACATGACCGATTCTTGGATGAAGATGCATTCGCCCGGTCGATGCTGTCCATGTCGGATTCTGTGGCAGGCCACGGATCGACTATCACCGCATTGCCGTTTAATCCGGACATGACAAGGTCGAGTGCGGCCCTGCCGATGGATTCATTGAACAAACCCGGTCCTGCGAACATGTCAATACAATCCGAGCCGGTAAATCTCACTGAGCACCCACCGGTGAAACAGGAAGAAAAGCGGATTTATCCAGATCGATTACAGCCGGAAGGGCCTGCTCCACACCTGGTGGTTACCAATTGCGATACGCGGGGTGTGACGTTCGCTTTCGATTCATCCTGGCTGAAGCACGATGGCTTCCGCAGTTCACTACCACTGCGTTGCGTGGTTTCCGGGGATGACGGTATCGATCGACTGATCGCCCGGCCGGTACTGTTTACCGATCAGTACCACGGCGGCAGACTGGCCGTGGACGAAGTACACAGCCAGTATGAAAACCGCGTACTGGCACAGCGAACGCCGAGACAGATCACCCGGCAGATGGGACTGATCGAAAAAATGCCCAATCCCTTCCATTACGCAATGCCCTATTACGTTCATACCCGCCACGCCAATCACGTTCTGCACTGCGGTACACACGACCGGCAGGACGGCGGCATCACCTGCGAAGTTGTGATCCCGTGCCTGGCAGTTGCACTGGAATGGCTCGCCAGGGTCAATGGCGTTTGCGGCAGCGATTATGCCATGCTCGAAGAGGATATTTCACTGATGCACGGCGAGTCGTGGCGACAGTTGTCGGAAACCTGCCGACAGCGGATCAACGCTTGGTGCAAGCTGGACAGCGAGGAATCGTTCCGCCTGTACCTGACCGATGCCGATTTCGGCAAACGCGACCAGGGTATGGCCGGACTGGTTATCACCGACAAACGCGTGGTGCTGTGCAAATACCATCACCGCGGACAGGTCGCCAGGAGCAACCGCGACGCTGCCGTACATATCCGCTGCGACGGCAACTTCGCGGCTCTGCGACTCGTCATCGGCGATAACCGTTCAAAAACCCTCAAGCTCCACCGCAACGATCTGAAATCACTGCTCGCTGAACTTCGACAGTCCGAAGGGCTGCGTGTTCTGCTCGATGAAAATCATCGCCATTGAATGCCGCCGTGTTTATTGATCACTATCGCTTATCCATTGAATCAAATCCCGGTTCAACACGCTGAACGTAAAACATGGAATCCGCAGCACGCGGACCGACCATGTGCCAGCTCAGGGCAAACCCCGGCTTCAGCTCGAGATATGCCTGATAGACCCGGCGACCCATTTCGTACTGCTGCTCAATATTCTTCTCGATACGCGCCGTTTCCGTACCGGCGATGAACTGGCGAGCCTGATAATTCCAGTTCGGATCGAGCCGGATCATCAGATGACCTTCTTCCCATTCGATCGGATAACCGTGGACATAACCCTGGCCGCTGCCGGGTGTATGAAACCAGTAACAGAGAAACCTGTCCTTATCCGCCGTGGAGGTGTCCTGCGTTCCACCGACCAGAAGCCGGGCATGGCTCACACGCACCGGTGAAATGCCCCAACGCCTGCGCGCAATCCAGATCGAGCGGTCATTCACGTCATACAGCCCGACATGCGGGTAATCTACGCGAATACGGCGAGTGCAGTACTGTTTGTTGATGCGGCGGTCTTGTGGCACGGCTTCACGCTGAGGCTGCGTTTCCATTCATGTTAAACAGGGCAAAGCAGGCACGAACATTATATCGCACACATGGCATTCAGGGTTTGTCCCACAGCATGATTAAGCGTTATCTTATGGACCGTACGGCCACCGGAAAATCGAATCCGCGGAATTGACATGGAACAGGTAATATCGACATCACGATCGACAATCGTGGCCCGATTGCTCAGCCGGTCAGGAGATACCGTCGTACTCGCAATGCCGGGCTCGGATTACCAGTTGCATCTGTATGCCCCGGCCGACCCGGGGTGCACACCCGGTAGTCGGGTCACCGGCCGGATCGCCGCCGACGCCGCAAGAGTCGATGTGGTCCCGGCAGGAGGCAGGTTCATCGAGCCGGTCATCGGACGACCTTTCAGATTACAGGGCACCGTCGTCGGAATCGATCGCACAATGAATACCATCACGGTCTGCTGCCCCTTTCCAGTCGACTGCCGGCTGACGACCGGCCAATGCCCGGATCGCTTTCAATGCGGACAGATGGTCTGCTGCAACCTCAAGCCGGATACCCGGTTTGAAATCAATACCTCCACCTAACGGAATTGACGATCGCTATGAAAACTTCATTGAAACGCATTCTTGTCACCGGCGGAGCTGGTTTCCTCGGCTCCCACCTCTGCGACCGGCTGGTCGATCAGGGACATGACATCATCTGCCTCGACAATTTCTTCACCAGCCAGAAACAGAATATCCAGCATCTGCTCGACAAACCCAACTTCGAACTGATCCGGCATGATATTACCCATCCCATGTGGCTCGAAGTCGACGAAATCTATAACTTCGCCTGCCCCGCTTCACCCGTCCACTACCAGTATAATCCCATCAAAACGATGAAAGTCTCCGTCATGGGCGCAATCAATGTACTCGGGATGGCCAAGCGATGCCGCGCGAAAGTACTTCAGGCATCAACCAGTGAAGTCTACGGTGACCCTGATGTCCACCCCCAACCGGAAAGCTACCGCGGAAATGTCAACCCGATCGGACCACGGGCATGTTACGATGAAGGTAAACGTGCCGCCGAAACACTCTTCTTCGATTACCATCGCGCCAATCACGTCAATATCCGGGTCATTCGCATTTTCAACACCTACGGCCCGAGAATGCACCCCTACGACGGTCGCGTCGTTTCTAACTTCATCATCCAGGCATTGCAGAATCAGGCCATTACACTCTACGGCGACGGATCGCAAACTCGGTCGTTCTGCTATGTCGATGACCTGATCGACGGTACCATTGCCATGATGAACGGCCCGGATGATTTCATCGGACCGGTCAACCTCGGCAACCCCGGAGAATTCACCATTCGCGAACTGGCGGAACGCGTAATTCAGATGACCGGCTCGAAAAGCAATATCATTCATTTGCCCCTGCCTGCTGATGACCCGACGCAGCGCAAACCGGATATTACTATCGCAGGCCGCCGGCTCAACTGGCACCCGAGCGTAAAACTCGAAGAGGGGCTCGAAAAGACCATCGCCTATTTCAAATCGATCGATCTGAGCCATTATCGCAAACCGACAGATCATACCGCTCATGCATCATCCACTTGACAGTCGCTTCAGACGCACAGGACCATACGCATGCCCGTTCAAACCGAACTCTTCGACCTGACCGGACAAACCGCGCTGATCACAGGCGGCGGTGGCGGAATCGGTAAGGCCATCGCCGCAGCCGTTATCAGGCACGGCGGCAATGTCCTGATCGGATCACGCGAGAAAATAAAAATCGATCACGTGGTCAACGACCTGAACAGTATCGCAGGCCGCCATGCCGCAGCAGGCGCAGCACTCGATGTCGGACATAACGAATCGGTCCAACTTGCCGTTCAACAATCGGTCGATACCTTCGGTAGTCTGAACATCATCGTCAACTGCGCCGGACACAGTCTTAAAAAACCGACCACTGAACTGGCCGATCACGAATTCAATACGCTTTACGACATCCACGTCACCGGCAGTCTGCGCGCAGCGAAGGCTGCCTTCGACATCTTCCACAATCAGGGCTCCGGATGCATTATCAATATCGCCTCCATCAGTTCGTTCGTCGACCTGATCGAAGTCGCTGGCTACGCCGCCGCGAAAAACGCCGTGCTCGGCCTGACGCGAAGCCTGGCCAATGAATGGGCGACATTCGGTATACGGACCAACGCGATCGCACCGGGTTTCATACCGACCGATCTGAACAGGCATATGATCGAACGCACTGACCGCGGCCGGCGAATCATCGAACATACCCCGATGGGCAGGTTCGGCCTGCCCGACGAAATCGCCGGAGCCGCCGTCTTCCTCGCATCCCCGGCTGCCGGTTTTGTCAACGGCCATACCATCGTGGTCGACGGTGGGTTTCTCGCCTGCGGTATCGGCTCCGCAAACGCAACCTGGGATATGGGCATGGAATAATCCTGACAAGTGATTCGTTGTTCACTCAGTCAAACGTAAAACACCACTAAAACGGAGCGCGATATGCCTGCTACACTTACCGAAACCGATATCTCACAGTCGCTCAAGGAACTGCCCGACTGGATCTACCACGACAACCAGATCACCAAAACTTTCAAATTCAAGTCCTTCAAAGAGGCTCTGAGCTTCATCGTACGCGTCGGATTGCACGCCGAGGAACAGAACCATCATCCTGAAATTCACAATATCTACAACCACGTTACACTCACACTCAACACCCACGACGCCGGCAATACCATTACTCATAAAGACATCGACCTCGCCAGAACCATTGAACAGTTCACCTGGGTGTAGCAGGTGAATTCATCTGGTTATACAGTTCGTAAAGTTGATACGATCCGGTCATTCGCATGTCCGAAACAACCAGCGGTACACACGGCTGAACTATAAAACCTTCAACTATATCAACAGGTATATCCGCCGGACCATATCCAATCACCCGGCTTTCATCATTGGCCTTCGGGTGGCGAGCATGTTAATCTACGATACATCGTATACCTTTGCCGCACTGGGTTGCGGCAGGCCTCGTTCCTGTTTCAGGATATCATGATGAAACTGCTTGAAACACTCACTCAAACGCCTGCTGTGCCCGGCCGCGAACACCGCCTGAGAAAATGCATTCTCAGCCATATCCGCAACCTGTTCGATGATATCCAGGTCGATCCGCTCGGCTCGATCATCGCGGTGCGGAATCCCCAACCCGCAGGCCGAAAGTCGTCTACCACCGCCGGCAGCAAAGTCATGATCGCCCCCCATATGGACCAGATCGGCTTCCTTGTACGGCATATCGATGACAAGGGCTTCCTCCGCGTTCAGAACGTCGGCGGCTTCGATACCCGTAACCTGTTCGCACGGAAGGTCATCGTCTGTCCCGATATCAACAATCCGAAAAAAGACCTGCCCGGCGTTATGAACCCCGCAGGCAAACCCATTCATATCGCAGGCGAAGAGGAAAAGAAAAAGGTGCCCGAGATCGCCGACCTGATTATCGATCTTGGTCTGACGCCTGACCAGGTCAAACGTAAGGTTCGGATCGGCGATATGGTCGTTCTCGATGTCCCCTTTTCTCTGATCGGTGAAACGATAGTTGCACAGGCGCTGGATAACCGCGCTGCATGCTGGTTCGCCATCCGCGCCATCGAAAAACTGAAGAAGCACAACTGTGAAATCCACTGCGTCTTTACTGTTCAGGAAGAAGTCGGACTTCGCGGTGCACTGACTTCAGCCTATACCGTGAAACCCGATATCGGTATCGGCGTTGATACGACACTCTGCGTCGATACCCCGGGTGTACCCGACGACCAACGCGTCACCAGGCAGGGCGATGGCGCCGCCGTGACAGTGATGGACGCAGCCTCGATCGCTGACAGCGGCCTGCTCGATGCGATCGAACAGACCGCACGAAAACACCGCATCAAATACCAGCGTTCGATTCTCCCACGCGGTGGAACCGACTCCGCCGCCATCCAACGCGCCGGCAGCGGCGTACGCACCATCACACTCTCATGCCCCACACGCTATATCCATACCGCTACTGAAATGGTCCACCGTAAAGATCTCCTTGCCTGTCGCGACCTGCTCGCCGCATTTCTCGAGACAATATGAACACAAACGCTTCATAACAACCCTCGACCTCAAACCGTTGTCAAATGACGTTACAGCCCTGCCTCCGTCAGCGACACCAATACCTGAAAATACCGGCTGACCTGCCATATTATTCAATGCGGTACATTCTGCCCGTCATGATTCAAACCTGAATATGACATTGTATATCGGCATATGCCGCAGATGATTCTCGGTCTGATACTAAACAGATAAACAGGTATTCGAATCCAGGCACGCAGTCTGCCGATATACCCCACATGGAAGTTCTTATCATCTCGACGATCCCGCGTTTTGCCTACCAGGTCGCATTGAGTATGGGATTGGCAGGGGCAGGCGTACACGTGCTGATGGACAGACCGTGGTCGATGGTCAGGTTGTCCAGATTTTGTCGCCGGTACTGGTCCACTACACGAGACCGTATCGAATCCGGTGATGAAAGACTTATCCGTCAGATCAACAACTATTGTCAACTCTACGGCGTGGATATCGTTATTCCCGCCGATACCCGCTCGACGCGATTACTCTGCCGACATGGAAACGACTTCGATACAATGATATTCCCGACGCCGGATATTCACCTGTTCGAGCGGCTTTACGACAAGTGGACGTTTTCACAATATCTCGGCGAAATACACGTTCCACAGCCGCAAACACAACGAATACAGGATGTGTCAGAACTCGGGAATACCATCTGTTTTCCCGTTATCGTCAAACCCACCTCTTCCGAAAACAGCGAAGGAGTCGTCAGACTCGATTCAAAAGAATCACTTCAACAATTGATCAGCGAACAGAAAATCGCGTCCAATAAACCCCTGCTGGTTCAGGAATACATCCCGGGTCACGATATCGATATGAGCATACTGGCAGACCACGGCGAAGTCGTCGCATGGACCATCCAGCAGCGACAGTCCGACGACTGGACCACCATGACATTCCTGAACGATCCTGATATCACTGATCTGGGTAGAAAGATCGTACAGGCATGCAACTACCACGGTGTGGCCCATATTGACATGCGAAAAAATCCGCAGACCGGCCGGACCTGCGTGATCGAAATCAACCCAAGATTCTGGGGCAGCCTGGAATGGTCCGTTTTCAGTGGCGTCAACTTCGCATACCTCGGCTGCCTGATTTGCCAGGGGAAAAACCCACGCCCGCTCTTCTCACCCGTCGAGACGGCGTGCACCAACCTCGGCCTTTCACCCAGACAATTCATCAAATACATCAAGGCCGGCCGTCTCTACCCCCCTCAATTCACGCAGCCCAGCCGTGTTGCGTGGAAAGCCGCTCATACCGATCCACTGCCACACCTCTGGAATCGACTTGCGTCGTAAAATTACAAATACCATGTAAAACCCGAATCGCCAATCCCGAATCCTATATTCATAGACCTTCTGCCGATAAACAAACTCATGAGGGCACTTGTCTTATCCACAATACCCCGATTCGCGTATCAGGTAACACTCAGTCTGGCTCTGGCTGGCGTCACTGCCGATGTCATCACCGACAGATCATGGTCCATGGTCCGATTCTCACGATATCGTCGCCGGTATACACATGTCAGCCGTCAGGCAATCGAATGCGGCGAGGAAGTCTTGTTCGACCAGATCAACGCCCACTGCAGGCGGTATGCCGTAGATGTGCTGGTCCCGACCGATACCCGATGTACAAGAATGCTCTGCCGCCATAACGGCGAACTTGAAGTCGGTATTTATCCATTACCGGCCCCGGACGTGTTTACCTTGCTCTACAACAAGTGGACGTTTTCGCAATATCTCGACAAGGTTCAGGTTCCCCAGCCCCCGACACGACTGGTCTGCAGCGAAGACGATTGCCTGAACCTCGATCTGAAGTTCCCCGTCATTGTCAAACCCACCGCTTCCGAGAACAGTGAAGGCATTTTCAGGTTTGACCAGCGGAACGCTTTGCTTGAACACGTCCGCACTTATCAGGTTTCCAGTCAGAATCCACTGCTCGTCCAACATTTCGTCAACGGTTATATGATGGGAATGAACTTCCTGGCCGATCATGGCGATCTGGTCGCCTGGGCAATACGCAGACGTCTGCCCGGCGACTGGAGCACAATGGACTTCTTCATCGACGAGGGGATGGTCGAACACTGCCGACGTATCGCAGCAGGCTGTGGATACCACGGCGTGGCGGACCTCGACATGATGGTCGATCCTGACACGCAACAGTACTACTTCATCGATATGAACCCGCGATTCTGGGGCAGTTTGCTCTGGTCGGTCTTCAGCGGCGTCAATTTCCCCTATCTCGGTTGCCTGATGAGCCAGGGTATCGATCCCCGCCCCGGCTTTACACCCGCCACCGGACCATGTACTTACCTGGGACTCTCATCCCGCAAACTCATCCGCCAACTGGTCACAGGCCGATTTACACCACCTCAGTTCAATCAGGCCAGCAGGCTCGCATGGCTTGCCGCCCATACCGACCCCCTGCCGCATCTATGGGCCAGATTCATGCACTAGCCTGGATTTCTAACCAATAAAAAAGCGAAGTTATCTATTGATCTTCATTCTGTGAATTGACGGTCCATACAAAATGACCGCCGTCAGGCCTTTTGGACCTTCCATTGTGATGTGATTTTTCTCTTGTACACTGTGTCATAACTATTCTCCGGAGTTGTGGGTTAATGATTTACGTCTAAAACTATTTAATACAACAACTTCGGTCTGCACGTCACGCCTGTGGATAACTTTGCTGTGAGAAATCCGGGGTGGCCCCGGCCCATTCGGACGCAGCTTTATCTCTCTGCTCAGCGTTCGGGGTCCCTCGAAGACCTTCTATTAGAAATACTATCGCCATTGTTTGACGAGGACGAACCATCGCGGTAAACTTTCTATTGTGGCGAGTCGATAGACTT
Source organism: uncultured Phycisphaeraceae bacterium (assembly GCA_964425365.1). Lineage (GTDB taxonomy): Bacteria > Planctomycetota > Phycisphaerae > Phycisphaerales > Phycisphaeraceae > CAYRND01. The sequence goes on along the minus strand of CAYRND010000086.1, from coordinate 865 downwards.
TGTACATGGGCCGTTCGCCGAGGACGAACAATGGAACGAGAAAAGCTAACCATCCCGACGGCGGGTGTCGAGCTGATCAGAAAGCTGGTGGCCGACGGCGACCGCATCTTCAGCACCGACCGGGCTCGTGAGCTTGCGCCGTCGGTCGGGCTTTCGGAAGGCTACCTGCGGCAGGCGCTCCACCACCTCGTCAGGGCTGGCTGGCTGGTTCGCGTCCGCAAGGGGCTCTACGTGATTTCCTCGACGACGCCGGGTGTCAGCCCGGTTCACGAATTCGAGATTGCCATGGCGCTGGTCGAGCCGGCGGCCATCAGCCACTGGTCGGCGATGCATTACCACGGTCTGACCGACCAGGCACCGAGGAAGGTGTTCGTGCTCACGACCACCGAGGGCTCGGTTCCGCGCAGGCCTACGGGCAACGAAGAAGGCTATCGCGTCGGCGACGCGCTCTTCCAGTTCATCCAGACCAAGAGCGAACGGTACTTCGGCACGAAGAAAATCTGGGTGGGCGAAGCGCGGGTAACCATCACCGATCCGGAACGCACGCTGATCGACGGACTCTTGATGCCGCAGCACTGCGGCGACTTCGCCGAAGTCCTGCACGCCTTCAGTGCCCGAGGTCAGCAACTGGATACGAAGCGGATCATCGAGTACGCCCTCCATTTGGACGCTGCGACGGTCAAGCGCCTCGGATGGGTGCTTGAGAAGTTGGGGCATGCGCCAGAGCAACTCGATACGCTGCTGGCGGTCCCGATCAAGGGCTACCGGTGTCTCGATCCGACGGGCCCGCGACGAGGTCCCTGCGACCGACGGTGGATGATCCAGGAGAACCTGCCAGGGAAGGCGAAGCGATGAAGCCACTGCG
>CAYRND010000085.1:0-16263 GCA_964425365.1 uncultured Phycisphaeraceae bacterium | reverse complement strand
ACTCAAAATCTTCGCCCTGCATGAATCTACCTACGCTTTAGTCGGATGAACCAAAATTTTTTTCTTTCGATTCATTATTTGAGTGAAGACTGAGTCTGGCGAGCTCTGTAACCGAGCTGTCAGGCGTTCATCGCGGCATGTTGATCGAGAATTGCATAAGCGGATTCAAAAGGCATGAGTGCCCGTCGGAGGATACCGAGCGTACAGGCGATTGTAAGTCCGTAATTCGAGATTGGCACACCTGCTGCCTGACACTTCATGATACGTGTGAGCATGGCCCTGCGATTGTGTACGCATCCGCCGCAGTGAATAACCAGTTTGAACCGGTTCAGGTCATCCGGGAAATCATGTCCCTGATAATGGGTAAAGTTCAGTTTACCGCCGATATAATCCTGTAGCCACTTCGGGATTTTCACCCGGCCGATATCATCGCCGATCGGATGATGCGTGCATGCCTCGCAGATAAGAACATGGTCACCCGGCTTCAAGTTATCAATAGCCATGGTACCGTGCACGAAGGTATTGAGATCACCTTTATATCGGGCAAAGAGAATTGAAAACGACGTGAGGCATATCTGCGGCGGTACGGCCGCGGCGACCTCGCTGAAGGCCTGTGAATCCGTTACGACGAGTGCCGGCGGCCGGTTCAATCTCGCCAGAGCTTCGCGTAGCTGGTGTTCCTTGACAACCATGCAATACGCGTTGTGATCGAGCAGATCTCTGATGGTCTGAACCTGTGGCAGAATGATCCGACCACGCGGCGCTTCCATATCGATGGGCACGACAAGCACTGCCAGTTCACGAGGTGGGACAAGGTCCGTGACGATCCCCGGCGGGTCAAGGAAATCCGCCGGGACAGCCTGGATAAGTGCGCTGCGAAGCTCGATGCGTCCGATCCGCCTGACGGCAATGGTATTGACGTATACAATCCCGTCTTCATCAAGCTGGCGAGTGATGGATGGCTCCGGCGATTTCAAGTCGGTCTTATTGAATACGACAACGGTGCTGGTGTTATTTTGACGTAATCGATCGATAAGCTGCTGCTCATATTCCGACCATTCCCCTGCCTCGGTGACAAGGACGGCGAGATCGGTACGATCGATCACGCGTGTTGTTTTTTCGATACGTAATCGGCCGAGGTCACCGACGTCATCGATACCCGCCGTATCGATCAATACCACCGGCCCGAGGGGCAGCAGTTCCATGCTCTTTTCGACTGGATCGGTTGTGGTACCGGCGATTTCCGACACGATCGACACGTTCTGATCGGTGATCATATTGAGCACCGAGCTTTTCCCGACGTTACGCCTGCCGAAGAGTGCGATATGTAAACGATTTGCTTTAGGTGCAGTCTGCATGGTTCATCTCACTCAGAAATAGAGGTCTCGTTTATCTGTGTTTCTGATGATTTGCAGTCGTCGGATCAGTTCCTGTTTCCGTTCGGAGTCGGGCATCTTATCGAGTTCACGTTCGATCAGTTTTCCGCCAGCCAGGCGGGTTTCGTGTGACGCGTAATCGACGAGGTATTCCTGCAGCGTGGACAGGCCGTTGGGCGTGCACATCTGTTCGATGAAACCGGGTATAGCGTATTCCATGAACTCCTCGCCGGTCCTGCCGAGCCGGTAGCACGCCGTGCAGAAGCTGGGGATATAATCGTCGCGTACCAGTTGCCGGATCACCTCATCGAGTGAACGGACATCGCCCAGTTCGAATTGTTCTTTTTCGCGGACCTGCTGTTGGGTATCGCCTGCTTCGGTATATCCTCCGAGTTCGATGCGACTACCCGCGTCGATCTGCGAGACGCCGAACGCCATGACCATATTCCGCAGTTCGGCCGGCTCACGTGCGGTGAGTATCATGCCGGTGTACGGCACACTGAGTCGCAGGATAGCGACCAGTCTCATGAATGCGTGGTCGGTGACGAACCATTTGTGATCGAGATAGACATTCGATGCCGGCCTGAGTCGTGGGAAGCTGATGGTATGCGGTCCGCAGTGGAACCGTTGCATCAGGTACTGTGCATGTGTAACGAGCCCGAGCAGATCGAAACGCCAGTCGTACAGGCCGAACAGGGTACCGATACCGACATCATCGCACCCGGCCTCCCAAGCCCGGCTCAGGCCGTGCAATCGCCACAGATAATCGGCTTTTCTCGTACCCGCGGGATGGTACCTGCCGTATGTTTCATGATGGTAGGTTTCCTGGAAGATCTGATACGTTCCGATACCGGCCTGTTTGATCTGCCGGTAGCCTTCATGATCCAGCGGAGCGGCGTTGATATTAACGCGTCGTATTTCTCCTTTGCCATTCTTGACGGAGTAAACGGTTCTGACCGATTCGGCGATGAACTGTGCGTCGTAGCTCGGATGTTCGCCGAAAACGAGAATCAGCCGCTTGTGCCCTTTATCTTCAAGTGCCTGAACCTGTCGGCGGATATCATCCGTGCTGAGTGTGCGTCGGACGGCATGCGGATTTGATTTACGAAACCCGCAGTAAGCGCAATCGTTGATACAGTAGTTACCGATATACAGTGGTGCGAAAAGCACGATCCTGTTGCCGTAGACATCGCGTTTGAGCCGTCGTGCCGCTTCGAAAATACGTTCAACCCTGTCGGGCTGATCGGCATTGACCAGGACCGCGGATTCCTCGACGGACAGCGGCTGTTTGTCGAGGCTCTTGGCGAGAATATCGGAGAACATTGCTTCATCGACGGTTCCGCCGATCAGGCTGTGAAGGTAATCGTCGTTGATGAAGTCGACATCATCCTGCCGGTCGTGTCGTATATTATTCAGTTGGGGTAATACATGCATGATCATGCTCCTTTCCGCCATGAGTATTGATCTGCCTGATTCTCAGGAGTCGATTCAGGGAGTCGCCTCGCCCGGGGTCGATATATCTTCCAGCCGCTTGAACCAGATGCCTGATCCCGGCGACGGTATTCGCCGGCTCGTTATTGAGGCCGTAGCGATCGGGGTAGATTTCGTATTGATTGCCGTATGGCGCTGGGGTCATATTCGGCATGATGACGTTCACGCCGCAGGCCAATGCGTGGGAATACGCATCCTGGCCTTTGAGTGTCACCAGTGCCGTGGTGGCGGGGATATTAGCAAGCGGGCATACCAGTCTTGCGAGTGCAAGTGTGATGTACGTTGTCAGATCATCATTCGGCACCTGCCGGTCAGCGGGCGCCATGTATGCTTCCGGTTGTTTTCCCATCGGCGTAGCGGGATGGGGCAGATACGGTCCGATACCGATCATATCAAGATCGAGTTCGCGCAGCAGCAGAATATCATTTGCCAGGTCATCATACGTCTGTCCGGGCAACCCCACCATGAACCCGCTACCGGTTTCGTAACCGAGTCTTCGTATGGTCTGGAGAATCCGGATGCGGTTTGGTCTATCGGAGAATTTCGTAGGGTGAACGCGATGCATCAGCGTGTCATTCGAGGTTTCGAACTTCAGCAGGTACCGGTCGGCCCCGGCGTCACGGAGTGTAGCCAGTTCATATTCCGTCAATTCGCCCAGGCTGAGTGTAACAGCGAGTGGGGTTGTTGTTTTGATTCTGCGCACGCAATCAGCCATAGCGTCGATATCCAGTGCCGCGGCCTCGCCGGACTGCAGAACGACGGTTCCGATCCCTGCTTCATAGACTCTGCATGCTGCTTCAAGCAGTTCGTTGTTGCTCAACGAATATCGCCTCAGGTGATCATTCTCATAGCGCAGGCCGCAGTAACGGCACAATCTGCAGCAGTGGTTTGAGAATTCGACGATACCCCGTAGGTACACCGCCTCGCCCAGGTGGCGTCGCCGCGTTTCATCTGCTTCTCGCCGGAGTGACGCCAGTTGCCGGTCATCACTCTGCCGGAGCATATTCAGTATGACCTGCTTCGTCAGTTGCATCATCCGTTTCCGCTGGATTGACCGTTTCACACAGTGTGATGGTAAATGTGCTTCCTTCATCAGGCCGGCTCGACACGCTGACCCGTCCGCCGTAGAGTTCGGCGACTTTCTTGACAATGGACAATCCCAGTCCGCTACCCAGGATATGGGTGGTCTTTCTATTCTTAATCCGGGTGAATTCAGTGAAGAGTTTACCGATTTCGGTTTCCGTCATACCGATCCCGGTATCGGACACGGTGATTGTCACTGTACGGCCGACCTGTTCGATTCTGAGATCGACCTGTCCGCCGGTTCGGTTATATTTCACTGCGTTGGAGATCAGGTTATTGAGAACGATCCCGATTTCACCGGCGTCGGCGTGTAATCGTACGGGCTCGTTGACATGCAGTTGCAAACGGACGTCATTCTGCTGAGCCGCGGGCAAGGCCGTCTCGATCGCTTCGATGGCAATACGATGCAGGTCGACCTGTTCGATCTGCCGCTCCTTGAGGCCCGACTCGATGCGTGTCATATCCAGCAGGTCGGCGATCAGTTTCCGCATTGCATCCAGGCGAATGACACTGCGTTCGAGCATGGTATCATACACCTCGATCCGGTCGCCCAGTGTTCGCTGCCTGATCATCTGCAGATATCCTTCGACGGCGTTGATCGGCGCTTTGAGTTCGTGTCCGAGTACGCGGATGAAATGGAACCGCACCTGTCGTTTTTCTTCGGCGAGCTGTTTCGCCTGCCGCCTGAGCAGGAGGTGTCCGGTGGCCTTACGGATAGCATGTTTGAGTTCACCTGGTGTAAATGGTTTAGGCAGGAAATCAAACGCGCCTGATTTTGTTGCGGCGATAGCGGTCTCGATGGACGCGTAGGCCGTAACGAACAGTATGACCATATCTCGTGACGCCGGGTTGATCCGTTCGAGAACATCGAGTCCCGTCATACCGGGCAGTTTATGATCGAGCAGGAGGATATCCGGCCGGGTGCTGTTTATCCGTTCGATCGCCTCTTCGCCGCTCTCAGAGAGTGTAATTGTGAAGTCGACAGGCTCATTGAAATTCTCCACACGGACCGTGAAGTCATGCAACGACCGCTGCACGCCGAGGCGCATGCCGTATTCGTCATCCACGACCAGTACATCGAGTTTCATGGTCCTGTTCCTTTGTCGTCATCGGGTTCAATGCATTTCGCCGGTGACCACTCGCTGCTGGATGAGCCGTTGCACTTCGGCGAGCAACTGTTCCTGCCTGAGCGGCTTGGCGAGGAAGAGATCGGCCTTGATCCAGGATCGTTCCTCGTGTGTACCGGCGTCGAATTCGATGCCGGTCTCACTGGTAACCGCGGAGATCAGGATAATGGGCAGATCAGGCCGGCGTTTCCTGATCCGGTAGCACAATACGAAACCTGTATCCTGGTGATCGACCATCAGGTCGAGGATGGCCAGGTCGATTGATTTGTCATCGATTGCGGCTTCCGCCTCGTCCTGCGTCTGTGCGGTGCAGACGTCGTAGCCGGCTGCGTCGAGCTGCATTTCAAGCTGCATCAGCAGGTCGATGTCATCATCCATTACGAGAATGGTCTTTCTGTTTGTTTCGTTTGTCATGGCTGATAAGGTTTTCCTGTTTTACGTGGCAGTTTGACAGTAACGGTTGTTCCGGTAGGTCCGGCCTGCGAATCATTGTCTGATTGAACGACGATATCGCCTTTATGCATCTTGATAATGCCGTAGGTAATCGCCAGGCCGAGTCCCGTCCCCTGTCCGATCTGTTTGGTGGTATAGAACGGATCGAATATTTTCTTGATATTTTCCGGTGCAATTCCGCAGCCGGTGTCTCTAACGCGGATGAGCAGTTGGCCGTTGTCATCGTCTGTTTCGACAGTCAATTCGCCCTGGTTATCCATAGCCTGGCATGCATTGGTGACCAGGTTGGTCATAACCTGTTTGATCTGGTCGCTATCCAGTTCAATGGCGGGGTCCGCTTCGAGGTGTCTGATCGTCACGCGAACGTTCTTATCGATCGGCAGCATATCAACCGCCTGCCGGATCAGGTCTCGGATATTGACGCGAGCGAGGATTGTTTTATTCTTGCGTGCGAAGTGCAGCAGTCCGGCCACGATTTTCTTGCACCGTTCGGCATGTTCGGCGATGAGTGAGAGGTCTTCCTTCAGTTTCGAATTATCAAGGTGTTCGTCCCTGAGCAGGTTGGCGTACATCAGGACAACCCCGAGCGGGTTATTGACTTCATGTGCGATGCCTGCGGCGAGCTGGCCCATGCTGGCGAGTTTTTCTGTATGGATCAGCGTTTCCTGTGTATGGGTAAGTGTTTCGTGGGACACTGCGAGCTCTCGGATCGTAGCTCGTAGCTGTTCGATGGTATGCGGCAGGCACATTTCCGTTTCGGCCAATCCTTTGAGAATGGCGATAGCGTGTTCGACGCAGGTATCGTAGCCGCAGGCACCGCAGTTGAGTTCGTCCTCGGGCCGGCGTTTGCCCATTCTCAGCAGCACTTCCTGAATCTGTTCGCGAGACGGCGAGGCCATTCGCATATCATTTGCATGGAAGGCACGTTCGAGGTCTAGATCGACGAACTCGGCCATACTTTTCCGCCACTGCTGCTGGCCGAGTCGGCAGTGATGTCGGCGGACATATTCACTGACGCGGTTACGCCTGTTGAACAGGTGCGTATCGCCTCCCGACATACCTGCGCCCATAATGCACCCGTCGCAGCAGAGCACTTCGAGCAATCGGGCGTTGAGTTGTCCGATGGAAAACTCTCTGATCGCCTCGATGAATTTACCACGACCTTCTGCGGCGACGACATCGCCTGTGGTCAGATCTTCACGAATATCACCGGCCTGGAGCAGTCCGCGTGCGATGGAAAACAGGCCGCCCAGTCCTGCTTCCGGCGGATCGAATTCGGAAGGTGTGACGTGATCGGGTTCGATTCCCCGTTCATCGAGCAGTTCACGCAGTTCGATGAAGGTGAGAACCTCATCGACATCATCTTTGAGGTTTTTGCTATCGGCCTCGATTTTCTTGGCAATACACGGGCCGATGAAAACGATCCTGAGTTGCCGGCCGTGCACGCGGTGCAAAGCTCTTGCCATAGCGACCATGGGCGAGACGATCGGTGCAAGATGCTTGACCATATCGGGATAATATCGTTCGACGAATCCGACGACGGCGGGACAGGTGGTGGCGATGTATTTCCGGCGGTGCATCCGTCCGTTGGTACTGGTAAGCAGCCGCACATATTCCTGTGCGACGAGGTCGGCACCGAACCCCACCTCGGCGACGACATGAAACCCGATGGCCCTGACCATCCCGACTGTACGCCGATAGTCGCATTCGTGGAACTCCGCGGGGAAGCTGGGTGCGAGTATAGCGGCGACGCGGTGGCCCGATTCGAGCAGTTCGACCACTTCGCGCTTCGAGCTACGCCAGACCTTGGCGTTCTGGGAGCAGACGCGAACGCAGTTACCGCAGGCGATGCAGCGTTCGCCGATCACCTTAGCCTGGCCGTCGAGAATCCGGATCGCCTTGGCGGGGCATTCCCGAACGCAGGTATAGCACATGCGGCATTTTTCGGGAATGGTCTCGATATAGGCGACGTTGGTAAACATAGGGTTAGTGGTACTTTCCTTTATCAGATCATCACATCACGGCGTGCGTGGTAATGGGTATGCAGCAGGTGGTGGCTTTTGTCACCCAGCGGTTCGCCGAGGAACTCGTTATAGAGTCGCCGGACCGACTGATTGCTGTGTGAAGTTCGAGCGGGCTCATCGCGATCGATGGTATATAGGGACTGCATACGTGACCGGACGGCGTCCTGGTCGGTATTAAGCGGTTGGCCGCCGCCTGCGATACACCCGCCGGGGCAGGTCATCACCTCGATAAAATGCAGGTCATCGCGTCCGCGGACAATCTGATCGAGCAGGTTACGTGCGTTACCCAGTCCGCTGACGACGGCGACGCCGTAGGTATTGCCGTTGATGTGGATATTCGCCTGCTTGACGCGTTCGAGTCCGCGAACTTCCTGAACCTTGATTTTTTCCAGTTCACTGCCGGTGATGAGGAAATAAGCGGTCCGTATAGCGGCCTCCATCACCCCGCCGGTGGCTCCGAATAGTTTACCCGCCGAGGTACGTTCACCGAACGGTGTATCGGCCGTATCGGGTTCGAGGTTGTTCAGATCAAGTCCCCGCATCCGTATCATTCTGGCCAACTCTCGTGTGGTGATCACAGCGTCGACATCGGGCACGCCGCCCGGCGAGAATTCCGGACGTGTGGCTTCGAACTTCTTAGCGACGCAGGGCATGACACTCACGCTGAAGATTTTTTTCGGATCGATACCTTCTCGTTGGGCGAAGCAGGTTTTGACGATGGCACCGAGCATCTGCTGGGGGCTTTTGCAAGTCGACAGGTTCTCGACGTAATCTGGATAGAACTGTTCGACGAACTTGATCCATCCGGGCGAGCAACTGGTGAACATGGGCAGTTTCCCGCCGGTGGTAATCCGTTGCACCAGTTCGGACGCTTCTTCCATGATGGTCAGATCGGCCGAGAAGGCGGTATCGAACACGCGATCGAACCCGAGTCTGCGAAGGGCACTGACCATAACGCCGTCGACGTCGACGCCTTTACGGTAGCCGAACTCTTCACCGATTGTGACGGACACGCTGGGGGCATGTTGGACAATTACGAAGGTGTCAGGATCTTCGAGTGCGGCGACGACTTCCTTGATGTGACTCTGCTCCCGGAGCGCGCCGGTCGGACAGACCATGATGCACTGGCCGCAGTTGATACAGCTGGATACATTCAGGCCCTGGTTGAAGGCTGTTCCGACGGTAGTTCTGCTGCCCCGTCCGATGAAGTCGATTGCCGCGACGCCCTGGACTTCTTCGCAGACCCGCACGCACTTACCGCAGAGGATGCACTTGGCCGGATCTCGCATGATGGCCGGGCTGGAGATATCCAGGTGATGTTCATTCTTACGGCCGGTGTATCGTCGCTGCCGGACGCCGAGCTGTTCGGCGAGGTCCTGCAGTTGGCAGTTACCGTTCCGCACGCAATAGAGGCAATCGTCAGGGTGATTAGCCAGCAGCAGTTCGACGATGGTCTTACGTGCCCGCACAACGCGAGAGGAATGCGTCTGGACTTTCATTCCCTGGTGAACGGGATAGGCGCAGCTCGGCATCAACCCACGCTGGCCTTCGACTTCGACTGCGCACATACGGCAGGCGCCGGTGGGCGGCAGGTCGTCGAGGTGACAGAGTGTCGGTATGTGAATACCTTCTCTCTTCAGGCATGTCAGCAGCATCTCGCCTTCCTGGGCTTCCACTTCCCGGCCATTGACTGTAATTGTGATCATATCCATTTACCTCATCCTGACTGTTCAGTTAACGAAAACAGCGCCCGATTTGCATACTTCAAGGCAGGTCCCGCAGCCGATGCATTTATCAGTAATGATGTAATGCGGCGACTTGAGCTGGCCCATGATGGCCTGTGTGGGGCATTTTTTGAGACACAGCATGCAGCCGCGGCATATATCGGGATCGATTGAATAGTTGAGCAGGTCCTTGCATGCTCCGGCGGGACAAGTTCGCTCGTAAATATGAGCTTCATATTCATCCCTGAAGAACCGGAGGGTACTGAGCACGGGGTTCGGCGCCGTCTGGCCGAGGCCGCACAGGCTGGTATCACGGATCGTTTCGGCGAGTCTTTTCAGATAGACGACTCCCTGGAACCGTTCGAGTGTATCGTTACCGGTTTCCCTGCCACGTCGTCGTGTGATCCGTTCGAGGATTTCGAGCATCCGCCGGGTACCTTCGCGACAGGGAATGCACTTACCGCAGCTTTCCCGCTGAATGAAGTCCATGAAGAACTTGGCGAGGTCGACCATGCATGTATCTTGATCCATAACGACCAGCCCACCCGAGCCCATCATAGCGCCGACGGTTTTGAGCGATTCGTAATCGACCTCGATATCGAGATGCGATTCGGGTATGCACCCACCCGACGGTCCGCCGATCTGAACGGCCTTGTATCGTTTGCCGCCCGGGATACCGCCGCCGATATCGAAGACGATCCGTCGGATGGTGGTTCCCATGACGACTTCAACGAGTCCGGTTCGAGCGACCTTACCCGAGAGTGCGAACACTTTCGTACCTTTACTCGATGCGGTGCCGAGTGCATTGAACACCTCAGGTCCGTGGAGCATGATACCTGGCAGGTTGGCGAATGTTTCGACGTTGTTGATGACAGTCGGTTTATTGAACAGCCCACGTTGTGCGGGATACGGCGGTCTCGGCCTGGGCATACCGCGTTTACCTTCGATACTGTGTATAAGTGCGGTTTCCTCGCCGCAGACGAACGCACCGGCGCCTTTCTTGATGACGATATCGAGATCGAACCCGGCGTCCTGGATATTTCGTCCGATCAGGCCGTAGGCTTTCGCCTGTACGATAGCGACTTTAAGTCGTTCGATCGCCAGGGGGTATTCGGCGCGGATGTAGATATAAGCTTTTGTTGCGCCGATGGCGTAAGCGGCGATGGCCATTCCCTCGACGAGCCGGTGTGGATCGCCTTCGATCAGCGCGCGGTCCATGAACGCGCCGGGGTCGCCTTCGTCGGCGTTGCAGATCAGGTACTTCTGATCGCTGGCGGCATTGAGTGCGAACTTCCACTTCCGGCCGGTGGTGAACCCACCGCCGCCGCGGCCGCGTAGCCCGCTCTGTTCGACCATATCGCAGACGTGCATTGGAGTCCGGCCGCGGAGCGAGTTGATCATTGCCCGGTAGCCGCCTCGTGCGATGTATTCTTCGATACTGTTCGGATCGACCACGCCGCAGTTGACCAGCACCCATCTTGTCTGATGTCTGAAAAACGGGTGGTCATTAAGCATGGGTACGGCGTCGTAACACCGGGCATCGGGGATAGGCAACTGGCCGAGTATCATATCCTCTGGCAGACGGTCGTTCAGAGTGTTATCGAGCAGTTCATCGACCTTCTGCTGCGTCACATGCTGGAAGCAGAGTCGAGATCGGCCTGGAAGCTGAACGTCGACGAGTGGTTCTGCGGTACAGAATCCGATGCAACCGACCTCGACGAGTTCGGCGTCGATCTGTTTATCATCGAGGTATCGCCGTATGGCAGCGGCGGTTTTGCCGGCCCCGGCTCCTAGCCCGCAGGTCCCGCACCCGATATAGATCACCGGCCGAGTAATTTCCTCGCGGCGATGTATTTTCAACTGTGATTCCACATCGGCATCGGTTGTCTGGGGATCGTTCTGATCGCGACTCGCCGTGGCGGCGAGGTATTGCAACAGTCTGGTGTCCGGCTGGAGATCGTCATACGGGGGTTGGTTACTTCGTATCACTTGTTTGCTCCTTGTGATCAGCGTCGTCCTGCTCGCGGCAGGTCTGCAGGATTTCGCCGACCTTTTCCGGCTGGACATCAGCGTGGAATTCGCCGTCGACGGTCATAACCGGAGCCAGCCCGCAGGCGCCGATACAGGCGACGACTTCGAGACTGAACAGTTTGTCGCGTGTGGTCTGGCCGGCTTTGATATTGAGCTCCGACTCGATGACTTCGAGCAATCTGGCCGATCCTTTGACGTGGCAGGCCGTACCCCGGCAGACCTGGATATGGTGTTTTCCTCGGGGCTCGAATCGGAACTGGTTATAGAACGTTGCCACGCCGTAGATTTTGCCGGCGGGCAGGTTCAGTCGCCGGCTGATTTCGGTAACTGACTCGCGTGATATATAGCCCTGTTGATCCTGCACATCCTGCAGGATGGGGATGAGCATATCGCGTGCGGCGTCCGGGTACTGATCGAGAATTTCACTGACAGCCTGCATGGTTCATATTCCTTTGGTTGTGAGTGTTTTTCCTTCTGGCGAAGAACGCCATACGTTCGATAGCGACGGTCACATCGATATCTTCGACGTAGATTCCAGCGGGCAGGTTGAGTCGTCCGGGAGAGAAGTTGAGTATGGCTCTGATATCGCACTCCCGCATTTTTTCCGCGACCTGTTGTGCGGCATCGGCGGGCACGGCGATGATGCCGAGGTGGATATTCTGCTCGCGTGTGATTTCACCGAGTTGTTGGAGGTGATAGCATGGGCAGCCATGGATCATTCCGTCGGTCTTTCCGGGATCGACATCGAACGCTGCGGCGATATGAAGTTTGGGATGTCTGCCGGCGAAGTGTCCGAGCAGTGCCCTGCCGAGGTAACCGATACCGACCAGTGCGATCGTTTCGCGTTGTTCTGCGTCGAGGTATGCGGCGAGGTTCTGGAGTAAATCTGGCACGCTGTACCCTTTTGAGGGAGTCCCGGTCCCGCCGACGTTCATGAGGTCGCGTCTGACCTGAGCGGGTGTCGTTTGAGCGAGTCCAGCGAGTTCGTGTGAATAGACCTGCCGTTGTCCGCGGCGGTCGATTTCAGCCAGAAATCTTCTATAAACGCTTAATCTTCCGACACTTCTAATCATTACCCACTTTCCTTTCGGCATATTGTGATATTTTTCACGGTTCGATATTGTGAAATATATCACATTGTGAATCGGTTCACAATGCTATATCGGCATAAATTTCACGAATCTTCAGGGAATACCCTGAGGCTTGATAAAGTGGAAATTGATTTTTATTGATTCAGGTTGGTATATGAGTTTTTACTGCCAGGGTTCTCTGGTCGGCGTCGGCGGCGGCTGTGTGATCAGGCCGGGGTTGGTGTTTTTTGTGTGCGGGTTGGTTGTCATGGGTTTGCAGGCGCTGGTGCCGAAGAGGAGGTAAGCGACGACTACGAGGAAGAAGATGAGCGGATCGAACGGCAGGGAAGCGCCGGTGGTCCAGAGGACGGTGCGTACGACCACGACGGGTGTGAGTGCGATGGCAGCGATACGCATGGCGCCGGCGTAGGTCAGTTCGCTGCCGAACCCGGCGGCGAATGCCATTACGAGGCCGGCGTAGATCAGGACGGCGAAGATGCGGAAGAGGAAAGTCACTAGAAGGAGCAGTGGATAGAGGATCGGCCAGAAGAGTCGGTTGATGGTGACCATCCAGTCATTAATCATGTCGGCATCGAGGGTGAAGCTCTCGTTGATCTGATCGAGTTGATATATACGCGTTTCCTGCTCGCTTTTTTTCGTTTCGATTGTCGTTGCGGTGACCAGTATGATGGCGTCCGTTTCATTGAGTGAGGTGATCTGGCCGGTGGTATCGATTATGGCGACGGGAATTTCCTTATTTTCCGGATCGTAGATGTAGTAAGGTTCGGGCTTATCGATGGCGAGTTCCCCGTTTTCGAAGGTGATTTCGGGTATCTGATCGAGGATAGGCGGCATTTCATTCTGGAGGAAGTTGTTGTAGCTTACCTGGAGCTGATAGACGACAGGTGCCCAGCCGATGGCCATGATGAGGAAGAGGTAGAACAGGCCGGTCCCTTTCCAGTAGAGTCCGACGTCGCGGTAGAAGTCACGAGAGAAGAAAGCGAAGAGCGGTGCGTGTAAGATCGAGTATTCCTTCATGTCGTGCTCCTTTACCGGGTGTGGTTTCCGATGGATGTTGCGTCGGCCCGTAAGCGTCGGCCAACAATATATCAGAGAGCATACGGGGATTTGTAATCCGGACTTTATTATTCGGGATTATCTGACACCTGATGCGGGATATCTGATCACCTGTACTTGCTGAAGTCACGTAAGTGCTTGTCAGAGTCATAGATGCTCATAGATGCGCGCCGGGAATTGCTGTAAGCGCATATATTTTATAGATTTGAGTGGTTCTCCATAGATGCGCGGGCGGGGGAAGTGGTGTCACGATGAGATTTGGGGTTTGAGACTTGGAGTGAAACATGCTGAGGCAGGGGCGTGAGGGGGGGGGGGGGGAACAATGTGATTGCAGATAAAGGATTACTGGCCATGGGGTAGAGGAAGAGGGATTGAGGGTGGCAGTTGGTATGATAGTCGGGTAATGAAATGAGTCGTTCTGATTACACCATTCTGATGATGGGATTGAAATCCCAAGACGCCGTGCAGGTCAGACGTATTTGCGGGGAATACGAGGTTGCTGTCATTGAGCCGGATTCACTCGACGGTCACGAGAGGGAACAGCGGCAGGCGGTGATTCTGTGTATATGCGATATTGGATTATTCGAGGTCATTCACCGTTGGGATGCCGGGTTGCCGGTGGTGCTGGTTTCCGAAGTCGCGGACAGCAGGCACACCATAGACGTCATGAAGCGAGGCGCGATTGAATGTCTTTTGAGTCCGGTGAAGCAGTCGGATCTTCGGCGGCAGATTGAACAGGCTATGTATCATGCGGATACCGGTCCATTTATCAAGCCCGGTCGAATGGTGGTTGCCGGTTCAGATGACGGCATCATCGGTCAATCATCCGCCATGCTTCATGTGTACAAGCTTCTGGGTCAGGCCGCGCCCAAGGCAGTGAATATACTTATCACCGGCGAATCGGGTACTGGCAAGGAGCTGATAGCCCGAGCGATCCACAGCCATAGTCCGCGTCATGATAAACCCTTCCTGGCGGTGAACTGTGCGGCCATACCTGAAACGCTGCTTGAAAGCGAGATGTTCGGGCATGAGAAAGGTGCTTTTACAGGCGCTGACAAATCGAGGGCGGGCAAATTTGAGCAATCGGACGGTGGGACATTACTACTCGATGAAATAGGCGATATGCCATTATCGATCCAGGCGAAACTTCTGCGAGTGCTTCAGGATAACAGTTTTTACCGTCTGGGCAGTTCGAAATCGATGCAATGTGATGTGAGGGTGATCGCCGCGACGCACCAGGATCTGGATGAACTGGTTGCCCGTAAAGCGTTTCGCCAGGATCTTTATTACCGGTTGAAGGTTGTCAGTATCCACCTGCCTTCACTGCGAGAGCGTGAGATCGATTCCGTGCTGCTGGCGCATTATTTTGTCGATCAATTGAATATTGAGTTCAATACGGACATTCGCAGTTTCAGTCCTGAGGCGGTGACTGCTCTACTTGCCTATCCCTGGCCTGGGAATATTCGCGAGTTGGAAAATGTCATTAAGAGTTCGCTGCTATCGGCGCGCGGCAAGGTATTTCTGGTGGATTTTCTGCCGGATCACATCAGGCGGTATTCCCCTGGTACGCCAACGCAACCGGCGTCCAAGTCGCATGCCGACCATGCGACGGACCTGGAGATCTGGATTGACCATCTGCTTTCTGACGGTTCATCAGCCGGCCGGCTTCATCAGCGTGGGATCGAGCTGTTCGAGCGTCAGCTGATCATTGCCGCCTTGAATCGCAAACGGGGCATGCTGGGCGAGACATCGAAGTTGCTGGGCATCAGTCGAACGACACTCCGCAGCCGGATCCAGCGATACCGCATTTCACTGCAGCCATATGCCTCCGCGGGCAACGAATCAGATGAATCCTGACCATTGCGGACAAATATTATTCATAATGGCCAGACATCAACCATCCACGCGATGAAAGCCTGGGCCTGCTTCATATTGTAAGTTATTGATATATATAAGGTTGCCATCTTGCCTTCCTCATGCACTTATCTGGCATGATTTTTGTGTATATAGCTTTTTGTTGAACATGTAATGAGGATTTCAATATTTACTTAATAGAGGTAATCGCCATGAAACGAAGTGACGAACTTATCAGGCTCCATCAGGCTGTTTTTGAAAAATTCGGTCAGTCGAGATCGGATACGGCTTATGAAGACAAGAACAGATCATTCGATCGTTTTCATGAGTTATCTGCGGCGGCCGAATCGGTTGACAACGGAACATACGGCCGATGTCGCGAATGCAGCGGCAACATTCCCCTGGCGCGTCTTCGCGTCAAGCCGGAGGCCGTCCGCTGCATTCGTTGCCAGGAAAAGTATGAGACCACACTTGCCTGGCATTGAAACCGAACTGACGTATTGGATAAAAACAATGGTAATAATGACCCGAGGAGTTATATCGATGAAAGTACAGATCAATTTTGCAGACAACCAGAGCAGTCCTGCGCTTGACGCCTATATCCGAACGATGTTCGACCGACTGAACAGGTCCGAGCGTTGGCCGTTGACGCGTGTTGAAGTTCATCTTCGTGATGATTCCAACAAATCGCCATCCCGCATTGATTCGAAGCGTTGCAGAATCGAGGCGCGTCTTGCGGGCAAACAGCCGTTTGTCATCGAGCACCGAGACGAAGACAGTTATTTAGCGGCCCGTTTTGCGATCAGAAAACTCGGCCGCTCGCTGGACAGAAAGTGGTCCCGGTTACAGTCCCATCGTGCACGAGCGAATCGAATAGCTGTCGTTTGATCCACAAGTTGCAGGCCTTCATATCATCGGTCAGCAAGATTGTGGCACGGAGCGTTGATTTGAAT
>CAYRND010000084.1:0-16542 GCA_964425365.1 uncultured Phycisphaeraceae bacterium | reverse complement strand
ATCGCGGGTTGATTTCGGCGATATGTTTCGCGGCCATTGCCAGGTCGTTTCGTTTGGGCTGTTCCTGTTGATCGGCTGGCAGCGATAATGCGGCCTTGTAATAGCCGCAGTCGTCATGTGCGACGAGGATGACCCGGTTCAGTTCGTGTGATTCGATGAGGAACCGTAGCCGGGCGAGGATTGTTTCGTCTTCGAGTTGCGACGCGTGATGTCTCACGAGGCAGGCGGCCCCGCCGGGCACGACGAGCCGGTCGAACCGTCGTAATCCCAGGCCGGTGGTCAGGAACGATTCGGTCTGATCGCCGAACCAGCCGTCGCTGCAATAGACGGCGATGGTATCGAGCGGTTCGGTCTGGAACGGGATATTACTCTGGTAGATCAACGTGAAACTCACTTTCGTCATCCGGTTGCCGTTATGATCCCGTCGGGCCGGGCAAATTCTGATCATAGCATGCCCGCAGGAGCGTCTTCATATTATCATCGATTGTCATGCCGCGTCGTTTCATCATGGCGGATGCGGTGCTGATGAATTTATCGAAGTCGGCGTAATCACAGGCTTTGTCGGTGTGGAAGGAAAACGGCGGGGTGACTTTCGGTGCGAATCCTGAGCAGGCGATCATGGCTCCGCTGCCCACGACCGCCCCGGTGGGCAGTCGCGTACCGATCGCCAGTCGCACGAAATCGCCGATCACAGCGCCGTGGAACGTACGGCCGGTATGCTGCGGTTCGTCATTCGAAGATAACTTAACGCGTACTGTGCCGTAGGTATTTTTGAGGTTACTCACGGTTGTACCGGCGCCGAAATTGCACCAGGCGCCGACGAGTGAATCGCCGAGGAATCCATCGTGAGATTTATTGGTATGGCCGTGGATGATCGACGCGCTGATCTCGCCGCCCACCTTGCAGACCGGGCCGATGACGGTATGAGCGCGGATCGCCGCGTGCGAATTGACCACGGTATGCGGGCCGATGTAACACGGCCCCTGGAGGAACACATGCGGATAGATACAGGCTCCCCGGTCGATGGCCACGGGTCCGCCGGTCAGATCAATAGTGACCGTCGGCCAGACGGTCGCCTCCTGATGAACGTGCAGTGCGTTATCGCCTTTGATGATGACACCGCTGAGTGCATCGCGATGTGTCCTGGGCAGATCGATATAGTTGCAATCGAATATGACGGTTTCGCTGAGTCTGTCGAGAATATGCCACGGTCTTTCGAGCAGTACATTACCATCAAGTCGTCTGCATTGTATTGTCGAATCCGGAACGTTGTTATGTGTACCGATGATTCTGTTGACATGATCCGCCCGTACGCAAGCGGCGACGAGCCGGCCGTCCTGCTGGAGGATAGCGGTATCCGGTTCGAGATCACGGATATCGGAAGTATCATCGAGTGCCGGCCATCGTCCGTTGACGCACAGCCAGAATCCGTTGTCCCAAGTCGGGTTGACGGCGATATCATGGTAACGAGACCGCGTCACTTCGAGCAGTCGCGTAGGTACGACGACCGCGTCGATCCGTCGCCCGAGCACCCGTTCGATCCGCCGGTAAGTGGTATGAATCCCGGTACGCAGGCAGAAAACCGCCCGGCAGTCACACAAGGGCCCCCACTTGCCGTCGCCGTCGTCGAAGATCATCAACTGATTTTTTTCCATATGTTTTTAACCTCTATATGTGAATTGAGATAGAAAACAGGGTCTTTGTCAAGTCACAGGTGTTTTGATCCGCGTATTGACATATCGGCGGTGGTGGTTTAATTTCTGTTTTTTGATGAAGGAGCGAGCATATGGCGATGCTCGTTGCGTTGGTGGTAAAATTGAGGTAACCCTATCTGCGAAACCGTCGGATTTCCGCAGGTTTTTACAACGGTCGACGAAGGTCGAAAACGATGCCCAACTTTGACACAGCGCAATGGCGCGACATGATGACTTATCTGCGCCAGAAACATTCGACCATCTGCCGACAGTGGTTTGAGGATTTGGAGCCGGTCACCATCAACTCGGGACTGCTGGAGGTGAAGACCACCAACACGGTTCAGCAGGCGTACTTACAGAGCAAATGTCGGCATCAGTTTTCCGAGGCTGCCCAGTCCGTCACGGGCGCGCTTGTGGCCGTTCGGTTCGTCAACGGCCAGGATACGGGTACGGGTCAGTCAGAATCATCGTCATTTATGAAAGCCGATCTGCTGCCGGCCGGTGAAATTGCACCGAAAGAGCTTGAATCAAAAGCAGTTAATGCCGCTCCGCGGCCGAAGTACAACAGTGCTGCGACGGACCTCGATGCCGACCAGATGGTTATCAGTCCGGACTACAGCTTTGAGAATTTCATCACCGGCCCGAACAACCAGCTTGCTTATGCGGCCTCCGTGGCGGTAGCGAATCAGCCTGGCACGGCCTACAACCCATTGTTCATTCACGGCGGCGTCGGGCTTGGTAAGACCCACCTGCTGCAGGCTATCTGCCAGTCGGTCTTACAGACGCAACCGGGAACGCAGATTCTTTATGTTTCATGTGATGCGTTCATGAACCAGTTCATCGCCTGTGTGCAGTCCGGCAATATGAACGAGTTCAGACACCGATATCGTCATGTTGACATGCTGGTGATCGACGACATTCACTTCCTCGGCAACCGTGAACGGTCACAGGAGGAGTTTTTTCATACCTTTAACGAACTTTACCAGTCCAACAGGCAGATCGTTCTGTCCTCGGACGCTCCTCCAGCGGAAATCCCCCATCTTGAAGAGCGACTGGTCAGCCGCTTCCAATGGGGTCTGGTCACGACCGTCACGAAGCCGCATTACGAGACCCGTGTAGCGATTCTTCGAGCGAAGGCCGCACTGCGTGGCCTCGAAGTACCGGATGAAGTCATCGGCTACATCGCCACGAAGATCGACTCGAACGCCAGGGAGCTTGAAGGTGCCATAACGACCATCCAGGCCCACGCCGCGCTCCAGAACCTTCCGATCGATACCAAACTCGCGCGTGAAGCACTCGGGGAACCCTCGGCCGAGCCGAAATCCAACCAGGCTACACTTCAGAGCATCATCGACGCCGTCACCGGCTATTACAACATCAAGCTGAGTGACTTGCAGTCCAGGCGAAGGCACAAGTCCGTCACCGAGCCCAGGCAGGTCTGCATGTGGCTGGCGCGTAAGAAGACGCGGTTCAGTCTCGAGGAAATCGGCGGATACTTCGGCGGAAGAGACCACACCACCGTCATGCACTCGATTAAAACCGTTGACGACCGAATTGTGCAGGACAGCGACTTCGCCCGCCAGATCGAACATCTCGATGATAAAATTGAACAGGTCAGACTGGTCAGTCAACCGTAAGATTCAACCTGATATTCTGTTTACAGTGATGCAGTTCTATTGTGCGCATCATGTTTTTGTATAACATATGTTTATACCATTTAAAAACCGAATATGGTAACTGATCTCTGTTGCCAATAATGTGGAAACAATGTGGAAAAATTATCAGTTTCGATTGTGTTTCATATCAGTTCCCGAATCACTACACCCGGACAGAAACATAGTCGAATTGTAATCTGAGCTCTTCAACGACAAGGCACTATGTAACAACTATCCGACCTCAAATGAACTGACATTTTATCCACGCTTGATATTGATATGTAAAACATTTTATTATAATAACTTACAATTAAGGATATGGTTCTAATTAAACAAAGCGACAATGCATACGACTAATGATAATAACTGAATTCTTATCTAATAGTAGTAGTCAGGAACTCACAGAATAATGGTCTGATGGGGATTGATAGGATAAAAGAATCCCGTGGCTTATAAAAAAGAAGGTTGCATTTTTAACAATCTTGTGTTGATAACCTCTGAACAGGTTTCAGGGGAGGGTTTGTGTCGACGGAGTGACGGATGTGAACCTGTCGTGTGTACCGTTCGTCAAACTATGGAGTCGGATTAGAAGGTATATTGTGTACTGTCGAACGAGGCACGGTTTCAATGAGGATTGATACCAGGAGATGTTATGTCAGATCAGGAACAGAACGATCGGGCGTTGAATGCAGGAGGCGATCGATCACCCGAGCAGATGGTCGAGCTGGTTCGCGAGTCCGCCGGCCGGTTGCGAGAGCAGGTCAGCCGGGTCATTGTCGGCCAGTCTGAAGTGGTGGACCAGGTATTCATCTGCCTGTTTACCCAGGGACATGCGTTGCTGGTGGGCGTACCTGGCCTGGCGAAGACCCTTCTTGTTTCGACGATAGCGCGGACGTTGAGTCTTCAGTTTTCGCGTGTTCAGTTTACGCCCGACCTGATGCCGAGTGACATAACCGGCACGGAGGTGATTGAAGAGGATCGTTCGACAGGTCGTCGGGAGTTGCGGTTTGTTCGTGGTCCGGTGTTCGCCAATGTCATTCTAGCTGACGAGATCAACCGAACACCGCCGAAAACTCAGGCGGCCCTGCTCGAGGCGATGCAGGAGCATCACGTGACTGCCGGCGGCATGCGTCATGCGTTGCCGCAGCCGTTTTTTGTTCTGGCGACGCAGAACCCGATCGAGCAGGAAGGCACTTACCCGCTACCCGAGGCTCAGCTCGATCGTTTCATGTTCATGATCCGCGTATCGTATCCTGACGAACAGGAAGAGATGGAAATCGTCAAGCGGACGACGATCCGTCAGAAATCATCGGTCGACGCGGTGCTTTCGGCTGATCAGGTTATGGACATTCAGCAGTTGGTCCGTGACGTTCCCGTGGCGGACCATGTGATTCGTTATGCATTACGCCTGGTTCGTGCGACGCGAGCGCCGCTACGGGCGGGCGAGGACGACAGGCCGGACTTCATACGCCAGTATTTGACCTGGGGCGCCGGGCCTCGAGCCAGTCAGTATCTGATACTCGCTGCCAAGGCCAGGACGATTCTCACCGGCCGGACGCACGTCGAGCCTGACGACATCCGTCATGTGGCGCCGCCGGTGTTGCGTCATCGGATCATTCCGAACTTCAACGCCGAAGCGGACGGTGTAACGGCTGACGACCTGATCGAACAACTGCTGGATACGGTCAGGTTCGACGCGGCCAGTGACCAGCAGATGGAATCGGTATTACGATAATGGTTGATTGAAGCGGCGGGGTGGCGCGTTGAGATAGAGATATGCCTCAGACGCAAGCGACGCATCAATATCTCGATCCTCAGACACTTGCGGCGATTGCCCCGATCGATCTGCGTGCGCGTATGATTGTCGAGGGTTTGATGACGGGCATGCATCGCTCGCCCATGCAGGGTTTTTCGGTTGAATTTGCGCAGCACAGGCAATATGCCCCTGGCGACGATACGCGGTTCCTGGACTGGAAGGTCTACGGCAAGACCGACAAGCTTTACATCAAGCAGTATCAGAAAGAGACGAACCTCGACATGCTGCTCCTGGTCGATACATCCGGCTCGATGGATTACAGTTCAATGCCGGCCGCTCGGGGCCGGTGGCGGAAATACGATTACGCCGCCACGATCGCCGCCGCCATGGCCTATCTTTCACTGCGTCAGCAGGATCGTGTGGGTCTGGTGCTCTTTCACGAAGACATCCAGCGGAGCACACGATTGTCCAACGCCCAGGACCACTGGCGGACGATTGTTGAAACACTGGCGACGGCAGATGTGACGGGCGTGCGTGATGCGCATCGTTACGTGTCGCCATCCGAGCGTCGTGAGGCGTCCACATCCACGCTGTCAGCCATTTTCGATCGGGTAGTGGCGAAGGTTCAGCGCCGGTCACTGCTCGTATTGATCAGCGATCTGATCGACGACCCTGATATCATTGAACTGGGTCTGGCGAAGCTTCATCACAGGCGTCATGACGTGATTATTTTCCAGGTATTGGATCATGACGAGTTGATGTTTCCATTCCGCCAGCCGTCGGACTTCATCGGTTTGGAATCGGAAGGCCGGCTGCCGCTCGACCCGGCGGCGCTCAAGAAGTCATACGTGTCGGTAGTGGAGGATCACTTGAGACGGATCGAGCAGATCACCAGACGGTTCCGGTTCGATTACCTGATGCTGGACAGCTCGAAGTCGCTCGGCCCGCCGCTGAGCCATTTCCTGGCGAGGCGATCGGCGGCGATCAGCAAGGCCTGATTGCGAAGCCGGGTTTTCTCTGCAGGACGGGCAAGGGAAACTGGAGGGGCGGAAGAGTTTTTCGGACGCGGCCATGATGAATATGTACTCTTCAATTCTCGCGGCGCCTTTTCTCACGACGGCCCTGGCGTGGGCCGGCCTTGCCGCCGTGGGCATTCCGATCGCCATACATCTTTTAAGTCGTCTTCGTCGCCGGCACCAGCCCTGGGGTGCGATGCGGTTCCTTATCGAAGCATACCGTCGTCACCGTCAGCGGCTTCGCATCGAGCAACTGCTGCTGTTACTGGTCCGGTGCCTGCTGGTTCTGATACTCGGCCTGGCGCTGGCCGGGCCGATCCTGAGCGGTATCATCGGCCGGTTCTCACGCGGCCTGGGCACGAATGAGCGAACTGTTCATATCGTGATCGACGATTCACTGAGTACACACGCGAATGTGGCCGATACGGCGACCCGTTTCGATGAACTTCGTGATATGGTCCTGGCGCTTGTCGGCGAACTTACCCAGAACGATCGTCTGACAATCTGGCGAAGCGCCAGGCCGTATCGTCAGTTGGACCTGCCGCCTGCGTCTGATGGTGCAGCGGTCAGGTCGCTGATCGAATCGCTTCGGCCGCGATACGGCCGGAGTGAACTGCCGGCATGTCTCGAAGCGGTTTACCAGGCGTTGTTGCAGGACGAACTGACCGCCGATCGGAGTATGGTCGTCATCCTGAGCGATTTTTCGGAAGGCAATGAATATCTGAAGCGTAATGTCCCCCGTCGGATTCAGGGTCTGGGAGACGAGGCGGAACTGGTGGTCGTGCAACCCGAGCCGGGTGCCGCGAATATTCAGATAAGTGCAACTTCGCCTCGCCGTGCGATGGTGGTAGCGAACACGGCGTCGACGGCGCTGGTGCCGGTACGTATTCAATGCCGGCGGTTCGATACCGGCTCGACGGCGCTGAGTTGCGGATTGGAAATCCGGTTACTCGATTCACTGGGCGCGACGGTGGCGGATGCCGCCAGAACGATTCAGTGGTCGGTCGGCCAGCGTGAAACGACGGTGAATGTCGAACTGCCATTGAATCCAGCCGGCGGTGATATGATAGGGGGACGAGGCGCCCTGTATGTGATCCAGGCGGACCTCGATCCGGGTTCGCAACCCGACGCGATCGACGCCGATGACCGTAACTGGTCGGTTGTCGAGGTCAGGCAGCGTCTGATGATCGCACTGCTGGATGAGTCAATCGGATCAGGTTTCGGTGGAGACGGTTCACTGGTTCACGATGGCAAGTGGGTTTCACTGGCGCTCTCGCCTCAGGTCACCGGTGATCCCGGCGTTGTCGAAGTGGTTGAGCTTCAGCCGGCGGGGGTCGACCCGGCATCGCTGGAATCGTTTGATGCAGTCATGGTCATGCGTCCCGATCTTCTTGCCGGGGTGAACTGGCAGCAACTGTCGCAGTACGCCCAGGGTGGCGGGTTGGTGTGGATATTCTCACCGGACCAGACCAGTTCGGCCAACTGGAGTCAGGCGATGGTCAGGGCCATGCACCTGGATTGGCAGGTAGCCATTGAACCGGTCCAACTCGATGAAGTTGCGGAGGATGATAGCGAACAGGCGATGTCAGTCGAGATAGATACTTCTGTTACGCTGCCGGAAGCCTTGTCGCTTCTGGCGGCCGACTTTGAATCACTATGCCGCCCGGTCCGCGTGCTGAAGTGGTTCGGCATCGAAGCGCCGGCGGATCAGTTATGGCTGGCGCTCGATGTGGACACATCGCTGTCGCGTTATCGCGGGTTGATGGCGGTTTCGGATATCGGCTCGGGCTCGGTGGTGTTACTGGGTTCGCCGCTGGACGATTCGTGGACGAATCTGCATACCAAGCCGCTGTTCGTACCGCTTCTGCACGAATCGCTTCGCGGCCTGCTCGGGCGTGACAGGCGAGTGGAGCGGCAGGTCGTCGCGGGTGACCGGCCGGTACTCGATCATCGGTGGTCAGGCGTTTCGGCACTGGTACCGACAACGATCGGACTGGCCGGGTCAGACGATCAGGTGGATCCGATCGATTTGGTGAGCAGGCAGGGTATGCTGGTCACCGCGTCGGCCGTGGAATCACCCGGCGTCTACACCGCCGCGGACGGCGGGGTATCGCGTAAGCTGGCGGTGAATATCGATCCTGACGCCGGCGACTGTCGCACGGTGAGTGAAGAGCAGTACGTACGATGGTTGAACGGCTTTGGTGAAGGCAGGTGGTCGTATCTCGACAGGCAGTCGCCGGGGTCTGTGTTCGGCCGGGAGGTGGAACAGGTGAATATCGGCCGGCCGATGTTGTGGCTGGTGCTGGCACTGCTGCTGATGGAGACGGCATTAGCCAGGTGGTTCAGCCATGCGGGTATAGCGAATCGTCTATCGTTTACCGGTCGACTGATGACGTTCATCCGTCACCTGCGTCATGCCCACGGCACGTTGCCCGGCCGGTCGTCGTCGCGGCGTCCGGCTGAGAGGAGGGCCGGTTGATGACGGGTGCCTGGCTGCCGTTGACATTATCGGTTACCTCGCGTCTGGACTGGCTGTTCGGACTGGAGAAGTTGAGTTTTACGGATGAGTCGTTGGTCCTTGACTGGTCCTGGCCATTACCGGCGTGGGCGTGGTCGCTGATCGT
The DNA here is from genome assembly GCA_964425365.1 of uncultured Phycisphaeraceae bacterium. GTDB lineage: Bacteria > Planctomycetota > Phycisphaerae > Phycisphaerales > Phycisphaeraceae > CAYRND01. The sequence goes on along the minus strand of CAYRND010000084.1, from coordinate 7,797 downwards.
AACGGGTTCGATCTGTTTTGCGATCTGGAGTTACAGCCGGCTGTTGGGCAGTCGGTTCATGCGAATGGCGCTGGCGGGTCTACGCACGTTGCTGCTGGTCTTTCTTGCGGTGATGCTGGCCGGTCCCATACTGGTACGCGTGGATGAGAAGATCGAGCAGGACTGGCTGCTGATGCTGGTCGATCGAAGCGGATCGCTTCAGGTTGAAGATATGACGGTAACGGACAGCGCCGTCCGCAGTGGCGTGGTGGTCAGGCCGATCAGCCGCGACCAGATGCTTCGCACATCGCTCGCCGCGCAGTCCGATCTGTTCGACGCCGGTCCGCTGGGCAGTCAGCATCACATTGCCTGGCTGGGTTTCGGTTCACAGGCGTATACGATCGACCCGCCGGTCGATCCCGAGTCGGTACCGCCTGCGGATGCCCCGTCGACGCATCTCCGCAGTGCGATCGAACAGGCGTTGCAGCATGCGGCGGGTCGGCCTGTGAGCGGTGTGGTGTTGTTTACTGACGGGCGGTCACCGCAGACCACGGGACCGGACCTGGTCCGTCGGATGGAGCAGCAGGCGGTGAGTATTTTCACTGTACCGCTGGGATCACGTCAGTTGCCGCTCGATCTTGCCATTACCCGGCTTCAGGCGCCGGACCAGGCGTTTATCAATGACCTGGTGCCCGTGACCGTGAGGGTGGATCGCGTCGGTGGTGACGATTCGTTCAACCCGGCGGAGGTCAAGGTCCGGCTGCTGGATGAAGTCACCGGCGAGGTGCTGGATGAAAAGCAGCTCGATGACCGGTTTGAATCCGAGCCGGTGCAACTGACCGGAAGTTCAGACGTCGAAGGTCAGACCACCTGGCTGGTGGAAATGGAATACCAGTCGAATGATCTGCGTGAGCTGGTGAAGACGAACAACCGCCGGGAGCTGGCGATTCGGATCATCGATCGGCCGATCCGCGTTCTTTACGTGGACAGCTATCCACGATGGGAGTACCGGTACCTGAAGAACCTGTTGATCCGTGAGGAGTCGATTGCATCGAGTGTGCTTTTGCTCAGTGCGGACAGTGCCTTTGCCCAGGAAGGCGACCTGCCCATCACCCGCATGCCGTCGACGCGTGAGGAGCTGTCGGATTACGACGTGATTATTCTCGGCGACGTGCCCCGTAATTATTTCAGTGCCGGTCATATCGAAATGATTCTCGATCATATTGCCACCGGCGGTGCGGGACTGCTGTGGTTGGCGGGTGACCAGCATCTGCCGCAGTCGTATGCGGGTAGTACGCTGGCGGATTTATTGCCGATGCGCCGGCCGGAATCGGTGACGCGGCTGTACATCGAGTCCGGCCTGATCGATATGGAGCCGTCTGTACAGGCGAGACTTTTGAATGTATTGAACATTCGTAGTCCTTATGACGATAAGTCCGGCGTCGGCGGGATCTGGCCGGCGGAGTTACCTTCACTTCGCTGGGCGCAGGATATCGGTTCGCTCAAGCCGACGGCGGAGGTGCTGGCGTGGGCGGCCGGTTATCGTGACGATACCGGCGGCGCACTGCCACTTGTGGTGAGTATGCGATACGGTGCCGGGCAGTCGTTGTATGTGGCGACGGATGAAACCTGGCGATGGCGCTACGGCCGGGGTGATGTCTATTTCGAGCAGTTCTGGATACAGCTCATCCGACTGCTCGGTCGGTCGCGAGTACAGAACATCGGCCGGCAAGCGGTACTCGACGTTTCACACAGCCGGGTGATGCAATCGCGTCATGTAGTTGTGGAGCTGGAGGTCTACGACGCGGCGTTGATTGCGCGTGAGCTGTCGCGTGTGAAGGTTTCCGTTACACCCGCCGATCGGCCTGGTGATTTACCCGTCGATCAGCTCGAGTTGATCAGCGTTTCTGACGACAAGGGTGATCAAGCCGATCAAGCCGCCGGCCGGGCGAGGCGATTGTATCGCAGTGTCTGGCAGCCGGAAGTCGCGGGCGAGCTGATCCTTCGCGTGACCGAGCCGGGTCTGGTCGACTTGAATCTGATGGCGGATATCGAGGTGATCGCACCGGACGACGAGTTCAGGCAGCCGCAGACTGATCACGATCGGCTGATTCGACTCGCGGAACAGACCGGCGGCGCGGTGGTCCCGCTGAACGACCTTGATCGACTGGTCGATCTGGTGCCGAACCGTGCCCGTATTACACCCAATGACGTCCGTGAGACGATCTGGGATTCGCCACTGTTTTTCGTTCTGTTTCTTTTCATGATTACGATGGAATGGCTGATTCGGAAAGCCATACGATTGGTATGACGGCTCTTGACTGGAATTACTGATGCGTGACACAGCCGGCCAACTTATTCTGATACGGCGTACCGGCAGGATCATGCTGATCGCACAGCGTCTGTTGCAGTGGCTGTGCCTGATGGTGGCGTTGATCATGTTCCTCGGCGCGGTGGACTACCTGCTCCGTTTCCCGTCGTGGTTCCGGTTCATTATTGACCTTGCGGTCATATTCGCCAGCGGGACGTGGTTACTGAGCCGGTTGTCCTACGCGGCACGTTTCCGCCCGTCACTGGATGAGCTGGCAGTCCGCGCCGAGCGGGTGTTTCCGCAACTGTCAGGTCTGCTGGCCAGTGCCATTGCGTTCACTATCCATGAAGATCAGTATCGTCAGCCGGCGGGTACGGCGGCACTGGCGAAGTCGACGGTCGCCCGGGCCACGTCGCAGGTCAGCGGCCTGAAGTTGTATCGCATGCTGAACCCGAGGCGAATGATCCAGAGCGGATTGCCCGCCCTGATCGCGGTGTCGGCACTGGTGCTGGTGATGGGCATGGCGCCGGCGAGCAGTCGGATCGCCGCCGGCCGGTGGCTGCTGCCGTTCGGCAGTGTCGAGTGGCCGAACCGGGTCCACGTCCGTGATATGACCGATCAGCATGTGAGCCCGATCGACAGTCCCATCCGCCTGGCGGCGGCGATTGAGCGAGGTTATTACCCCGGCATGCGTGTCCGCGTGAATTACCGACTGGTCGGTTCGGATGCGTTGTCAACAGGTGACGATACGCGGCTGGTCAACTGGCAGTCAGTGCTGATGACCGAGCAGCGTAGCGGGTCGACGGAGGTCGAAGGCGGCGATCGACCGGGCCGGTATGAACGTCTGATCGAGCTGCCATGGTCGCTCAGTTACCAGACGATAGAAGCAGGAGGTCATCGTGGATCACTGGAGTACAGCATCCAGGCGGGTGACAGCCGGACGCCGGTACGTCGGATCACACTGGTGAACCGTCCGGGTATTACGCGTGTGACGGCGGACATCCGACCGCCTGGATACGCACGCGGCCTGGTTGCCCGGCAGGTGGTGAACCTGCATGAGCAGAGCGCCCAGGTGGCGACGGCTTCCGCACTGACCGGCTCGGAAGTGACCTTCCGGATCGAATTCAATAAGCCGCTTGATCATTCATTGCTTGAATTGGAAAGCGCTGTGCCGGGGTTCGCCACGATCTCGGGTATCAACGTGAAAACGACGACGACGGAAAGTGAACCAGACCCTGGCCGGACTATGGAACTGGTCATTCAGTTCACGATCCGTGACACGGTGGAATCCCAGATTCAGCTTGTGGATGAATACGGACTGAGCAGCTATTCCGACCGCCGGTATCGGATGGAATCGGTCACAGATGAATCGCCGAGCGTTTCACTTGTCAGTCCTGCTGCGGACGAATCGGTTTTGCCCACGGCGTTGATCGACCTGGCCGCCGTTGCCCAGGACGACGTCGGGCTGGAGTTGCTGACGATAGAATCGCGGTACCCGCAGGCGGGTGGGTCTGCGGATAACCCGGGGCAGGTCGACGAAGCGGTAGCGGAACTGGCGCGTCAGACCGGTCGGCAGGGGTCACTGTCAGTCGAGGCTGTTATGGACCTCAGCACACTTACCTTGCAAAGCGGCGATGTAATTACACTTTATGGCCTGTGCCGGGATGTGTACGACCTGTTCGGCGAACGTCATGATCTTGTGCGGTCGTCGCCGCGGCGACTTTATGTGATTGACGAGGCGGGTTTGATCGGCCAGTTGCGAAGTGAGCTGGCGGGGGTACGTCAGCAGTCGATACGACTTGAACTTGCGCAGCGTCAGCTCGAGCAACTGCCGCCCGATCGGTCGCTGCCTCAGCAGGCCCAGATCACACACCGGCTGGCTGCGCAGCATACGTTAGTCAAGTCATTACAGGACCGTGTCAGCAGGAACCGGCTTGATGAACCGACGATCGAGCAGTTGATGACCGCATCGAGCGAGCTGTTGAACCAGGCGGTCGAGTCAGGCAGTCGTGCGGAGGCGTCACTCGATGCGGCGATGGACGAGCCCGATCGTCAGCAGGAACACATGCGGGAGGCCGAGCGAGACCAGGCCGAGTTACGCGACACGCTGAAGGAGTTGATCTCACTACTGGACCAGGCTAAGGATGCGCTCGATCTGCAGCTTCAGCTTCGTCAACTTCAGTCGCTTCAGGATTCGCTTGCCGCCGATACGCGTAAGCAACTGCCACAGACCGTGGGACAGAACCTCGATCAGCTTCCCGACGATCAGCGAAAGGCTTTGCGTGAAATGGGTCAGCGTCAGCGGAACCTGTCGGAACAGGCCGACACGATGATCCGCAATATGCAGGCAACGGCGGAGGCGATGAGCAAGCAGGGCGAATCCGACCAGGACCAGGCCACTGCCCAGGCACTGGCCGAGGCGGCCGCCATTGCCAGAAGACAGGGTCTTGTCGAGACGATGGAAGAGTCGTCCGATTCGATCGATCAGAACAAACTGTCGCAAGCCGGCCAGCAGCAGCTTGATACACTTGATGTTCTTCAGCAGATGTTGCGTGAGATGGGCAATCAGCAGAAGCGGATGCAGGCCATGCTCAAGCGGCGACTGCAGAAACTCGAGCAGCTTGTCGAGGAGATCATCAGACGTCAGAAGCATCAGTTGGAACTGCTCGTCGCCGCCGCGGACGACAGTGCCGTCGCTGCCCTCGAGCAGGCGCAGTCGGCGGTCCGGCTGAGCACCATGTCGGCCGAGGAGCAGTCGCGGCTATCGTCCGATACACTCGTCGCCGCCGAGTCGCTCGCCGCCGCCGTGGGCCGGCAGGCGGATGCGATCATGGCAATCAGGCAGATGCTCAAGCTTCAGGCGGGCAATGCTGAGCGAGCGGCGATCGAGCACCTGGAAGCGGCGCTCGAGTTGCTCAAGCAGGTCAGGCGACAGACCGAGGAGGACCTGGTACGGCAGGAGCGTGAGAAGCTCAAGGAGGCGTACGAGCAGCTTGCCCGCCGGCAGGATGAGCTGACCGGCGAGGTCACGCCGCTGGCCGACGTACCCACACTCTCGCGTAAGCAGAAGTCCGACCTGAGGGCAGTGTCACAATCGCAGCAGGGACTTCAGCACGAGGCCGGGAAACTGAAGGAGCAGGTCGATAAGACGCTGGTTTTCGAGCAGATGCACCGCCGGATCGATGAAGCACTGGGGCGTGTTGTGAATAAGCTCGGCCGTGCGATCGCCGACGAGGTTGTCCTGTTGGACCAGTCGCAGGTATCGACCATGTTATGGGCGATGGCCGATGCATTGGATGAGGACCGGCGTGAGCAGGAGTTTGCAGGCGAGTCGTCGTCGGGCGGCAGCGGCGGTGGTGGAGGAATGGCACCGCCGCTGGTACCACCGGTCGCCGAGTTGAAGCTACTTAAGGCGATGCAGGGGTCTGTTTATGAAAGGACGCGGGCGATTGACAGTTCAGTCACCCGACCACTGACCGATCCCGATCAGCAGCGTCTGCTTGAGCTGTCGACACAGCAGCGTGAACTTTCTGCACTTGGTCAGCGTCTTATTGATAAACTGAAGCAGTCATTACCATCGACGCAGGAGATGCCGCGGGAACTGCAGTAATGAAAGTAGATTATGGAAAAGTCGGCAGGTGGCTTACAGTAGTGGCGGTGACCATACTGCTGCTGGTGCCCGGGGGTGGGGTGTCGGGTTCGGAGATGCCGACTTTGGATGAGCTGCTGGATATTGAAGCGCCTGGTGAGCGCGATTCGGGTGCGAGTTCGATCGAGCTTGATCCGGCCGTACAAAAGAAGCTGACCGGCGAGCAGGCCGCTGATGCCTTCCAGCAGGCGGTGGATGAGATGGATACCGTATCATTGCGTCTTGGCAGGGCTTACGATCCCGGGCTGGAGACGCAGCGGATGCAGGAGCAGATTATTGCCAGACTCGATCAGGTCATCGAGTCGGCGAGGGAGCAGTCGCAGTCTCAGTCGGGCGGCGGTGGCAGCGGCGGATCGGCGGACGCCCAGCCGCGAGATGAGGACGCCGGGAGTGAGCAGCTGGCCGATCAGAACCAGTCGGAAGCCGTCTCGGCCGAGGGTTCGCAGACTTCGCGAAGTACCGGCGAGAACCGTGGCGGGCCGTCGTCGGGTCAGGTCGGTAGCGTTTCGCCGCGTGATGGTTCGTTCGAGGAACTGCGGAAGGAATGGGGTAATCTGCCGCCGCGGCTTCGGAATGAACTGACTGAAGGCATGCGAGAGCCGTTCAGTCCGATCTACCGGACACTGACGGAAGCGTATTATCGCAGGCTGGCGGAAATTAACTCGGAATAACAAACCGCATTTGTAAAGGGTTATGTCGATATATGGCAGTTCACCTGAGCAGGTTGGTTTTCAGCGTTGTCCTCGTAACGGGATTGTTGTGCGGTCATTTTGTGCGCGCGGAATCCCAGCGAGGCGACGAATCAGCCGGGTTCGTTGAAATCACACCCGATGTCCGACAGGCCGTCGAACGCGGGTTGGCTTATCTCGCACAGGCCCAGCAGGAGGACGGCAGCTTCGGCGGCAGGCGATACGACAGGCACGTGGGGATCACCGGGCTGGCGTGTATGGCGTTCATGGCCGACGGCCACCTGCCCGGTCGTGGCGAATACGGTGATCGTGTCGAGCGCGGTCTGAACTTCGTTGTGCAGAGCGCATCCGAGTCCGGTCTGATCGCCGCAGATACCTCGCATGGCCCGATGTACGGCCATGGTTTTGCAACGCTATTCCTGGGCGAAGTTTATGGTATGACGGCCGATAGTAGCGTTCGCGATGTCCTGCTCAAGGCAGTGCGGTTGATCGTCAATACGCAGAATCATGAAGGCGGCTGGCGGTACCAGCCGGTTCCTTACGATGCTGATATTTCAGTCACCATATGCCAGATCATGGCGCTACGCAGTGCCCGTAACGCAGGGCTGTCGGTGCCGAAAGATACCATTGATCGTGCCATCGCCTATGTCCGCCAGTGTCAGAACCCGTCGGACGGCGGGTTCCGGTATATGCTCAGTGGAGGCAGCACGGCGTTTCCCCGGTCGGCGGCTGGTGTGGCAAGTTTATTCTATGCAGGTGTTTACGAAGGCGATACGATCGAACGCGGTCTGGACTACCTGTTGAGAAGCGGGCTACCCATCGGGCCGAACTCGAGCGGGCATTTCTACTACGGCCACTATTACGCCGCACAGGCCATGTTCCTGGCAGGTGGTGAGTACTGGGCGAAATGGTACCCCAGTATCCGTGATAAACTGATCGAATCGCAGGGGCCGGACGGATCGTGGACGTCGGGACACGGCGAGCCGTACGCAACCGCGATGAGTTTGCTTGTATTGCAGATTCCCAACCGATTATTGCCGATATTCCAAAGGTGAGAAAGCACGACGTGGAAGGAAGGCGGTCAGAACATTGTCAGTGAGTCAGTACCAGCAAGCTGCATGCCGGGGCACGGGCAGGCAGGTGTGGTTGTCCCCACCCCCCCCACCCAA
>CAYRND010000083.1:0-16737 GCA_964425365.1 uncultured Phycisphaeraceae bacterium | reverse complement strand
TTTGGTAAAGCCCCGTGGCTATCCTGCCATCTTGATACGCCGACGCCCGGACTCGGCAGACTACAAACCCATCGTACCACCACTCATGATACCACGAACATCACTTTACCTCGCTTCGTATACCGTTAAAATCACTGCTTCAGATTCTCCGTACAAATACAACTTGACTCTGTAAATCGAGGTAACGAAATGGCTTCCATAACCCAATCAGAAGAAAAACTCGCCGGGTTCTCTCGACTCGCCAACGAACTGGTCGATGAAATCGCTCGTGTCCTCGTCGGACAGGAAATAATGGTCAAAAGACTCCTGATCGGATTGGTCACCGGCGGACATGTCCTGCTCGAAGGTGTCCCGGGACTTGCTAAAACCCTCGCCGTCAGATTGCTCGCTCAGGCGATCGATACAGGCTTCTCAAGAATACAGTTCACACCCGATATGCTGCCCGCCGATGTCATCGGTACTCAAATATTCAACCCCCGCGATGCAACATACGCCGTTAAAAAGGGGCCCGTTTTCTCCAACCTTATCCTCGCCGATGAAATCAACCGCGCCCCCGCTAAAGTTCAGGCAGCACTGCTCGAAGCCATGCAGGAACGACAGGTCACCATCGGCGATACAACTTACCGGTTCGATGAACCGTTCCTCGTTCTCGCTACTCAGAACCCCATCGAACAGGAAGGTACCTACCCCTTGCCGGAAGCTCAGGTCGACCGCTTTATGCTCAAAGTCAAAGTCGATTACCCCGGCCGTGACGAGGAACGAAGAATCGTCGATCGTATGGCCGGCGGAATATCAACAACACAAACAGTGCGACGCGTCGCCTCACCATCGCAAATACTCGATGCCAGGCAACTCGTTGACCAGGTCTTCGTCGATGATAAAGTCCGCGATTATATCGTCGATATCGTCCGCGCTACACGAAACCCCGCTGACGCAGATATCAACGCACTACAGGGACTGATCGATGTCGGTGCAGGACCACGCGCATCGATCAACCTCATGAAGGCCGCCAAAGCCAATGCCGTATTCCAGAATCGAAGCTACATCACACCCCATGACGTTAAAAGCCTCGCGCCAGATGTGCTCCGACATCGGATCATTCTCTCATACGAAGCCGAAGCCGAAGGTAAATCCGCCGACGATGTCATCGCCGTCATTCTCGATAACATCCTCGTGCCCTGATCGATATGCTCACTCGAGAAATCATACAACGCGTTCGACAGATACAGATACGCACCGGCAGACAGGTCGCCGATGTGCTCGCCGGCGAATACGTCTCCGTCTTCAAAGGCGTCGGCGTCGAGTTCGATGAGGTCAGACCCTATATCATCGGCGATGACGTTCGCGCTATCGACTGGAACGTCACCGCACGAATGGGACAACCTTACGTCAAACGCTATGTCGAAGAACGCCGGCTTACCGTCATGCTCATGATCGACGTTTCCGCGTCACAGCATTTCGGCTCCGTTGCAAGGTCAAAACGCGAAGCCGTCGCCGAACTCGGAGCACTGATCGCATTCTCCGCTATCTATAACGACGATAACGTCGGCCTTACTCTCTTCCACGGCGATGTCGAACAGTACATCCCGCCGCGAAAAGGTCAGAAACACGTCCTGCGCGTCATCCGCGAAATACTCGCTCACGATCAGCTCGGCCGGGACGACACAATCGCCCAACCCCACAGACGCACATGGAGCCTGCCCTTCCGGCGTACGAAATCCCCGCGATCACCTCGACAAGCCACCTGTATCAACGCCGCTATACAGTTCCTCATGAAAAGCGCCAAACGGAAAACTGTCTGCTTCCTCGTCAGTGATTTCTTCGATACCGGCTACGAACAGGCTATCCGCGCGGCAAACCGGAAACATGATCTCATCGCCGTGCAGGTCTCCGACCCACGTGAACTACAAATGCCCGATGTCGGTATGATTCGACTCGTCGACGCCGAATCCGGAAAAACCGGGCTATACGACACCGGATCACACACCTTCCGAACGAAATTCAAAAATCTTGCCGAACAGCGAAACCGGCAGATCAGCCAGTTCTTCTCCGCTAGCGGTATCGACTTCATACGAATCAACACAGCCGAGTCCGTCGTCGAACCGCTTGTCCGATTCTTCCACCAGCGGGAAAGGAGAATGCGAAGATGAATACGCGATTCAAGATCATCTTGCTCTTCCTCTCCGCCGTGTGCATCATTATCATCAACAGGCCACTGCACGCCGTTCAAAAAACCTGTCGAAGCGGTCCCGTGCAGGCCGTTGTCTCCATTGATCCCGATGAAATCGATATCGGCGATAACGTCAAGCTCGAATTGACCGTGACGGCCGAACCCGGCGTCGAAGTCTTGATGCCAGAGTTCGGACAGATGCTCGGACGCTTTACCATCCATGACTTCACCACCCTGGAATCCGTCGACGAACAGGGCCGGAATGTCATCAAACAGCAATATATGCTCCAGACGCGGCGGTCCGGCGAACAATATATCGTCCCGCTGCTGATCGAATTCGTCGATCATCGCCCGGGTAGAAAATCCGCACCAGACGATTTGGACGCCTACGAACTGCTCACCGAACGTATCAGCTTCAATGTCAACTCCGTACTCCCGAAAGATGCACTGGCCGATCTGCACCCTCCGCTCGATACACTGCCGCAGATCGTTGCCGATACCGGACGAAAACGTAACTGGATGATCACTGTCGCACTCGTACTCACCGCCGTCACCGCCGCAGCAGGTTTGATACTGCGGCTCAAAAAAGGAAAACTCGCGGCAAAACGCAGCGCCTTTCAAATCGCACTCAAACGGCTCGAACAGCTTGTCACTCAGCCGCACGGACAACCCGATGAAATCGAACAATTCTTCGTCGAACTCTCTTCTATCATCAGACAATATCTCGAACAGCGATTCAGATTACGAGCGCCCGAACTGACCACCGAGGAATTCCTCGTTCTGATCAGCCGGTCTCCCGATATGTCCGACGAACACCAGGTGCTGCTGAGGGACTTCCTTCACCGTGCCGACCTCGTTAAATTCGCACGATTCACACCGTCCGAGAATGATATCCATCTATCCATCGAGGCCGCAAGAAAATTCCTGCACGAAACACGACCCGATGAAGACAAGAACACTGAACCTGACACGGCTCATGAACGCCGGCAGCGGCCGGCAGTGACGTCAGCCGCATGAACAGGAGCTCGAACCAGAAAACAAAGGATGCCTGATAATAAAGGAAAGTGACATTGACTGATCTGGAATTCCGACATCCCTGGTTTCTGCTCGCAGTCTCGGTCGCCGTGATCATCGGGTTCCTACTCATCCGAAACCGAGGGGCCTCCGTTACCTATTCATCCCTCGTCCTGCCCGATGCCGCTCACCATTCCTGGCGACGGCGATTCGCACATCTGCCCGATGTGATGATGGCTCTCGCTGCCGTTGCAATGGCCGTCGCACTCGCAGGACCACGTACACCGGATGACCAGACACGCATCCGTAGTGAAGGTATCGCTATTATGATGGTCGTCGATCGCTCCGGGTCGATGAATGCTCGCGACCTGGTCAGCGACGATATACAGGTCAATCGCCTTGATGTCGTCAAACGCGTCTTCAAACAGTTCGTACTGGGTCATGACGTGGATCATGACGGCATGGCGGTGCACGCCGCGGGACGCGGCAGACCCGATGACTTCGTCGGTCTCATCGCGTTTGCACGATACGCTGATGGTCTTTGCCCCCTGACGCTCGATCACGGCAACCTCGCCGCTATCCTCGATGAAATAAGTATTGTTACTCACCGTACCGAGGACGGCACGGCGATCGGCGAAGGACTCGCCCTGGCCGTCGAAAAACTCAGACGCGTCGATGCAAAATCAAAAGTCATTATTCTACTCACCGACGGTGTGAATAACGCCGGTAATATCACACCCCTTCAGGCCGCCGAACTCGCTCGACAACACGATATCAAAGTCCATTGTATCGGAGCAGGGAGCACAGGCTGGGCGCCCGTGCCTGCGATCGATCCGTTCTCCGGCCGGCAGCAGTTCATACGATCCAGGGTCGAAATCGACGAACGGACACTTAAACAGATCGCCGATATCTGCGCAGGTCAATGCTTCCGCGCAACCGACCTCGAATCACTCGCCGAAATTTATAAACAGATCGACCGGATGGAACGTAGTGAAATTACCGAGTTGAAATATCTCAGATACCATGAATGGTTCGATCTGCCCGTTTTCGCTGCGATCGCGTTGATCACGCTCGCCGCTTTCTCCGGGAGTACCGTTTTCAGGACGTTGCCATGATCAGTGATATACGTTTCGCCGATCCACAATACGGACAATTGCTCTGGCTCGTGCTGGCCGCAGGTTGCACGCTGCTCTGGCTCGATAGCAGGGGGGCTGGTAAACTCGATCAGTTCATCGCTTCCGTTATGCACATGCGACTCGTCAGAAGACCCGGACGCGGACGAAGACGACTTCGCATCGCACTCATTACAGCTACCGGATGCTTGCTTGTTCTTGCACTCATGCGACCCCAATGGGGATTCCAACGCGTACATCTCCCTCGCGTCGGCGCGCAGATCATGATATGCCTCGATGTCTCCAATTCCATGCTCGCTGAGGATGTCGCACCCAATAGACTCGATCGAGCCAAGGCCGAACTCGATGACCTGCTCAAACTGCTCGATGGCGATCACGTCGGTCTCATCGCCTTCGCCGGGAAGGCAACCGTACTCTGCCCCATGACACCCGACTACGCATCCTTCAGAATGATCCTCGATAACACATCGACCGAGAGTGTCGCTCGCGGCGGAACCGACCTCGAACAACCCATTCGAAAAGCAATTGCAGGATTCAGAGGCGAATCGGATATCTCACGCATCATTATCCTTATCACAGATGGCGAAGATCACGATTCCTTCGTTCTCGATGCCGCCGAAATGGCCGACCGGCGGGGAATCAATATCATCGCCATCGGATTCGGCGATCAGGACGGCAGCGATATACTCATCACCGATCCCGATACCGGCGCGAAAACACGACTGCTCGATGACGACGGTAATCCCGTTATCACGCGACTCGATAGCGAAATGCTTCAGAAAATCGCCATGACCACCGGCGGAGTCTATATCCCCGCGGGAACTGGACAGCTCGACCTCAAAGCAATTCATGAGGCACATATCGCGCCTCTCATGCGAGGACGACTCGATGATAAAACCAGACTGCTGCGACATGAAGCCTACCACTGGGCCGTACTCGCCGCAATGGTCACACTGCTCGCCTCCGTTCTCGTCGACGCCGCCGTGGATCGGCGAACGCCTCCTGCTTCATCCAACGCCGTGGCCGTTGCGGTCAGCTTTCTTCTGCTTACCAGCGCATCAACCGCATGCGGGCAGCATCATGAAGAACAGAAAATGCCTCACAATACTCAAATCGGTGAGCAGACGACTGAACAGATCGAAACGGATAATCACCAGGAAATACAGGTCCAGGAGCCCAGGCAACTCTACAATCACGCCGTCGAAATGCTGCGACAGAACCGGCTCGATGACGCCGAGGATCAGTTCATCGCCGCACGCGATCACGCCGCACATGACGGACAACTACGATACGCTGCGTCATATAACCTCGCATGGGTCGAACTCAAACGCGCCGATGCTCTGCTCGATGACCAGCCGGAAAAGGCGATCCACCACCTGCACGCCGCCGCAGACTGGTTCCGCGATGCGATTGCACTACAACCGGATGAAATACAACCACGGGAAAATCTCGAAATCACCACACAACGCGCCATTGCACTCGCCGATGCAGTTAATCGCCGTGATGACGTCGAAATCGAACAGAAACTCGATCAGCTTATCGCCGGCCAGCGGGCTGTCGTCGATCAATTGCGAGATTGCCTCGAAAATAACCCGGCCGAAGAGCATCTTGATATCGCCGGACGGTTCCGGGAACCCTTGCGCCGGCTCGAATCCGAACAACGCGCACTTATCGCAGAACTCGATTACATCGCAGTGGCCTGTCGCGATGAAGCCGATGCAATCGCAGCAATCAACGAAGATGATCGTACCACCGAACAGAATCTGCGTAACTATCAATTGTCTGGTTGTATGACCAGCCTTCAGCATGCAGCCGATCGTATGGGTAAAGTCAGGACACTGCTCAGAAAGGCACAGACCGAACGGGCGTTTCGACGTGCCGCTGCCGCTATTGACGAACTCAAACAGGCACGTGACCAGTTCCGAAATATCCTCGAATTGCTCAACGAACTATGCAACGAAACATCGCAACTCGCTCGATTCGCAGGCCGGCTCGCGGCAGGATCGCTCGGCATCGATACCGGTGACTCTGGCGACGGGGAATCATTGCCGGTATGGCTCTCACGGGAATTTCTGCAGGATCAACTGGCAGCCGTTCAGAATCGGCACCGGCATCTGAATGACTGGATCGAGGCGGGACTGCACAGCAGCAATGATCAACAGAATCAGCAGCAGCAGCAGCTTAACGATAACCAGCGGCGGCAACAGCAGAAAATCATCGAAACACTACAGGAGGCTCAACCACTGATCCGAGACGCCGCCACGCGATTCGACGATGCGGATATTGTCTGGCAGAGCGACGATGATAAAGCCGCTTACCATGAAATAAACGAAGCCGCCGAATGCCTCATCATGGCTCGTGAGCTGTTCCTCGATATAAAGGCGATTATCGAACTCATCTATGCGGATCAGAAAATGATCCGAAATATCCTCCATGATGATCTCAACCGACGGCCAGAGGTCCTCAGCGAATATCTCGTATTGTTCGAACAGGTCGAACGGAAAAACGCCGATAGAGCAGAACGACTCCGTTCAATGATCGAAGAAGAAATCGACAGGTTGACGCAGCCGGACGATGATCCGCATGAAGATACTCAGGACCGGCAGAACGACGGGCAGCAGAAACAGCTCATGCAACTTGCACTCCAACTGCTCGGGAACGTAATGACCTCGTTTGATAACGTCCTCGATGCGGCCGGCAGACTGAAAACAAATATCCATGACGACGCAGGTATCACTGACTTGATGGGATATGTCGATAAAAGCATCGAACAGATCGAATCGCTCAGGAGAATCTTCTTCTCCATTGTCGAACATATCAAAGATGCCGCGAGAAAACAGATTCGACTCGCCGATGAAACGCAACGCTTGATCACCAATGCGAAAACCGATCAGGTGAAGATAACCGAACAGCAGATCGGACCACTGCAATACGAACAGCGTCAACTGGCGGAATTCTGTCAGCAGATCGCGAAGTCGCTCCAGGAACAGGCCCGGCGGAATCCCGCAGATCATGCGGCGACGACCGCTATGGACCATGCCGAATCCAAGGAACAGGCACGATCGCTTGAAATGGCCGCGAAACTTGTTAACGATGCAAATACAGAAATGATGGCGGCCGCTCAACGTATGAAACCCGGCGATATCGATCAGATGCAATCCGATGAAATCGACCGGCATCAGGGCCAGGCCGCTCAAAAACTGCTGCAAGCTGTCGATTTACTCCAGCCCCAACAACAGCAACAACAGGATAGCCAAAAACAACAACAGCAACAGCAGCAGCAGGGCGGCTCGGATGATCAGCAGAAACAGAACGAACAGGATAAAATGCAACAGAAGGATATGGCCAACCTGCTGCAGGCCGTTCGCGATCGTGAGGCAAAAAGTAACCGTGATAAAAATCAGCGGGGTACCTCAGAATACGAACCGGTACGGAAAGACTGGTAATGATAAACGGATACCGAATCATCTACGCCGCATTCATTCTCGGTTTCGCCGTGCACCTGATCTTCGCCCAGCAGGTAAGTGTCGACGTCCAGCCCGCACCGCACTACGCAGGCGAACCCGTCATGATCAGGGTCAACGCACACGAATTCAATGATGAGCCACAACCGGTTTGCATCCTCCCCGAAATGCCCGCCGGTATCAACGCCTCGCAACCCGCCGTCAACACCAGCGTCTCAAGCTTCACACAGGTCATCAACGGAAAGGTCACATCGAGGCGTGAAGTCTCGTTCGTGTTTACCATACACATCACCGCAGATTCGCCGGGAGTTTATCAGTTGCCTCCCATCACCGTCAGGCAGAACGGCACCGATGCGAAAACTCCACCGCTCTCCATTCGATTCGAGGAAATGGAAACGAACGATTCCATGAGAATCGAACTGATCCTGCCTGATCAACCCGTCTACACGGGACAGTACGCCGAAGTCGCTATCCAGTGGTGGTACGCAGGTGATCTCGATCAGGCAGCCAATCTCATCATACGTTGTCCTATGTTCGATCAATTCAACTTCATCGACCAGCCCGTCGACCAGCGATCATTCGCAATACCGGTGATGACCGCGGAGGGTGAGTTGCATATACCCGCACAGACCGAACACAGAACACTCGACGGTAAAGATTATCTCGTCGTGACGGCGAAACGGAAAATGATCGCCGATCAACACGGTATATTCGAATTGCCCCCCACCAGCGCCAGTATCGAACAGGTCACCCGATGGCGACGCGGATTCTTCGGATCACGCGAACCCGTCGCGTCTGAAAAAATCCGGGCGATCGATAAAACAAGAAAATTCGTCGTCGAACCGATCCCTCTCGATCAGGCGCCGCCCGACTTCGCCGGCGCCGTCGGGCGAGGGTTCGCTATCGACGTTCAGGCTGATCGAACCGTCGTCCACGCTGGTGATCCCATTACGCTACGTATTACCGTTCGCGGCGACGGGAACCTCGAACGTGCCGGGTTGCCCGTGCTCACCGATGGCGCCGGACTCGATCCCGCCGAATTCCGGACTACCGATGAACAGCCGCCGGGTATTATCGAAAATAACGCCAAAACTTTCGAAGTCACCGTGCGAGTACTCACTGATCAGGTCGATGAACTTCCCCCTCTCTCATATAGCTGGTTCGAACCCGATCGACGGAAGTTTATGTCCGTGAAGGCAGAACCGATCGCGCTACGTGTGATGCCCGCTCAACTCGTCAGCGCTGAAGATGTACTCACCGCGGCCGAAAATGAACACACGCCAGGGACTGATATCACCGTAACTCGCACGGAAGAGCGGTCAGGTACTCAACACGATTCTCAGAATGCCGACAACATGGCAGGGGCGGACCTCGCAATCATTCAGAACCTCGATGCACTGCTTGTCGATGAATCTCGAAAATATGGCGGAATTACCCTCCACGCATCCGCTTATGCACTTGGCACCGTCGTCATGATCGCCGCATTCATCTGGCGGAAATACGCCGAAATCGATCCCGAAGTCATTCGCTTACGAAAACTTATTCAACGACAGTACAATGTCGTCAGAAACGCGAAGAACCAGAACGCTGAACTGGCGGCGAAACAGATCGCAGATGCCATGCGAAGACTGCTCCAGGAATCGTCCGGTAAGACGCACACTGAAATCGATCGCGTTATCGCTATATGTGATACCATCGCTTTCGCTCCGGGCGATAGCCTCGGTAATACTATCGATCCGGAAATCTGCCAACAGGCTCAGGAACTCATTCAACGGGTTGCAAAGGAGGCGACTGTATGAAAACGCTCTCCGCAATTGCGATTCTATCGCTCTGTATCACCGTGAATGCATTCGCAGGAACACTCACGCCGAAACAGGCAGTCGAACAGGCTCTTCAGGCTTATCGCAACGGACTCGATACGACCGATTACAACGCAAGAATCGAACATTTTCGACGTGCCATGCGACTCTTTCTCTACGTCGTCGATGACCACCACATTGAAAATGCCGAACTGCTCGTCAACCTTGGTAACGCCGCCATGCAGGCCGGCGAACCCGGATACGCCATCTGGGCGTTCCGAAAAGCTTGCCGGATCAACCCCGGACACCGGCAGGCTGGCCAGAACCTCGAATTCGCCAGACAGAATTTGTTGCCCCATTGGGTGCCGCGGCCGGAAACCGGAAGTTTGCTCGATAACTTCTTCTATTGGTATCGCATCATGCCGCTTGCCGCGAAAACGATGATCATCACCTCTTGTTTCATACTCTTCGCTTTCGCCACCGCCGTTTACATCCGCTGGCGACTGAACGCCGCAAGAAACATCGCAGCCCTGCTATTCATCGTTTGGATCACACTCTTCACCGTCAATTTCATGCAGAAACATCGACCGGCAGATAATACCGACGCCGTTGTCATAACTGGTGATCTGCAAGCCTGTTCCGCCGATTCCACAGGCGCTTTGCCACGGTTCTCACAACCCCTGCCAGCAGGTACCGAACTGAAAATTTCTCAAATACGCGGCGAATGGGCACACATCGCACTGCACGACAACCGCGATGCATGGGTCAAGTCATCCGCATTGCGAAACATCAATTAATACACATCCCATATTTAGTATCCGTTTCATTAAACCACTATTCCCCCTGCCTGGCATTCTGGTGGGATCAATACACCAGACCCCACTCACACACAGATTACACAGCACAGCCGGATTATCTGAAATGCCTGTAAACACGCGAACGAACAAATAGAATGATTACTTATTTCCGCCTGACAAGCACCTGCAGACATGACGCCAGCAGGTCCTCCGCCGCCTGATCCCACTGCGCACGAATACGCGATATCTCGTCGCGGGCATGTTCTCGTGCCGCAGTGACCGTCTCCTCCAGAAGCTTCAACGCATTCTCAACGGGACCTTCAACACGAATGTCACGGGCAACACGAACTGAAGCATCCAGCGAACGAAACGCCAGTATCAATTCCGCGTTCTCACGGTCAAGACGCGTCAGCGCCGCCGTGATCGCATCCTCTGCAAATCGGTCGAACATCTGCTCGCCTCCCTGGGCCGCCGTTACCACCGCCGACTCAAGGCGCCCCGTCGCAGTACGAATATCATACTGGTTCTCATACACATCACTCAGCAATAACTTTACCTCATTGATCACGGACTCGTTCGTTTGCGTCGATAGCGATATCTCATGCTTCGCCGATTCGATCACCGTCAATGCATGCTTGTACGTCGACGCCGATTCCACCACCGCCTTGAACGCCGAAAGCAGATGACGGGCCATCTCCTCCGGACTGTGTGCGTATAACGTGATGATCTGATCGTATGCCATGCGGATCTCTTCCGCCTGGTCCGCACCGAATAACTCTTGACCCAGTACAAGTTCCCGCGTGATCTGCAATGCCGTCGCTTCGTCTATCCCCGTCACCTGCCATTCATCCAACTCCTCCTCGTATCCGGGACCACCAGCGGAGACGCCCGACGATACCTCTGATAACACCGACTGATCCGTTCCGACATCAGACACACCATCCTCTCCGAATAGGGCACCCAGATCGATATCGAACGACATATCACCTTCATCCGGCGGAATGTCACTTGACTCAACCGGTACCGGCCCCGATGGCGCGTTATCGTACGACGGATCCTCATCTTCCTGAACCGGTTCCACCGGGTCCGTCGGTACCGCAGGCGTCACGTCATTGACAGTCAGTGTCATACTCCCAGTCGTTGACTTCACGCCGCCGCCACCGGTATTCCCCAGATCATTCAATCCAACCGATAATGTCTCCGTACCGAACCAGCCGTCGCTTGCATCAAATCTCACACCGGCCAACGCGGTATTCACATCATCCAGTACGCCGCGAAATGATATCGTCGCACTGCCGTTGCCCGTCACGTTCGTCAGACCCGCTACCGACGCCAGCGTCAGAACACCGTGACCCCCGTCAAGCGACAGGCTCAACGACAATTCAAGATTCCCGTTGATGCTGTCCTCGAAATCATCCGCGTCATCCACCATAATCGCCGGCAGGATAATCACGTCATCCGCCGTCGTCGTCGTCTGGTCAGACGGCATCAGAACAGACGGCGTGTCATTCAATTGCGTAACCGATATCTGCGCGCCACGCTGTACACCGCTGTACGCCGTATTGCCGCCGTTCACTGTGACGTCGGCATAACTGCCGTTCACGCCCGACGACTGGTCCCAACCGCGGAACTGAAAGTACGGATTGTTCGGAAACGGCATCGTCACGTCGTTCTGATGTGAATCCGGTACGAACCGGACGCGTACGTCCGGAAGGGCCGACAGAAGCAGCGAATGATTACCCGTTACCGCGTCGATCGAATCCCAGCTCGTACCCCCGTCAAGACTGTACTCCCAACTGCCGTAAAGCTCGCCGTTCAGATCTGTGATCGCTATTCCCTCCAACTCCTCACCCGCCAACGCGTCGGCGTCCGTGAACGGATTGCCCCCAAGCGAACCGATCACGTCGCTCACCAGCGTACCCGTGTTCGGCCACGCATCTTCACCGATCGTGTCCATGCTGTATATACCGGCACTCAGCACCGGCGAGGTATTCAAGCCGCCGCCCACAAGCACATCCACACAGCCGTAATCAGCAGGACCCGCACCGTCGTCAGCCGTCAGTAGAATCGTCGCAAGGTTGCTGAACGCCGGCTCCACGCTTAAATCCAGTACCAGACCGTCCAACGCAGCATTGATCGAACTCACCGGTCCCGAAAATGTCATCGTCGTGTCTGCACTGCCGTCTCCCGATGTAAACGAAAGACCCGTTAACTGACTCAGACTCAATACGCCGTGGTTCGTCGTCAACGTTACGCTCGGACTCGAATCGGGATCACTGATGCTGATCTGCGTCCCGCCCGTAAATGTCACACTACCCCCAGATGCCACCGACTGCTGGGTCGATGGATACGATAGACTCGCAGGCGTATTCGCCAGCAGGAGATCTATACCATCGAGCATCGATGTATCGAAATATAACGCGCCAGCATCGACAGCGTCACTCTCGAGTATCCAGTCGCCGCCAGACCCCGGCGAACCCGTCATGTCATCCGAGGCCGCAAAATCCACTCCCGTCAGCGACTCCAGTTCAGCGATCAGTGATTCGCCCTCCGACGTCGCAGTTACCTCGCACGCCAGTATGTCGATACGGCCGCCAGGCTCCAGTAAACTACTCAAACCACACCAGAAACGCGACATCACCGGCTGCGTCAAGAGCTCACTGTCTACCGCTTCATGACCCAGCATGAACCCGCCGCCTCCCGTGTAGCCGTGCGTTGCTATCCCGATTTGATCCACCCGATCGTTTCCCAGCATCCGGCGAAGATCGGACAGCAGCGATGAACTGTCATCACGATCAACGCTGTGCATCACCACGAGCACATCTTCCAACGACGCGGCTGCGATCTGCTCGGCAACGTCAAGTTGATCCGAAATAATTAGAATATGATCCACATCAACCGACGCACCACCACTGTTCGTATCCGCACCGTCCGTATAAACAGGATCGACGATCCCGTCATCACCATCATGTCCGGTAACACAGGCTCCCAAACCAGACCCGTCAAGAACGATACGCTCCTCCAGACGCATCAGACCCGCCCCGACAGAACCGTACCCATAACCTTGAACCCTGCATAATCCCTCATGCGGATCCGAAATGCCCCCCTTCATATGGCCGTCCGATAACTTCGCCCATTCTCGCGGGTTCTCCATGACTCGATTTGTACCCTGACAATATGACCACATACGCTTTTCTGGGACCTGCACTGCCCGATTATTATATCGCCTACTCTCAACCGCCATATAAAACGATTTTACTGAATAATAAAACCAACACTCGCCATGACCCGATAACCCCTCGTCCCAACACAACATAAATCACCCGATTACCGGAGGCCTGACCGCATAGTACCCTATATTTGCAGAGTTCCATCACCCATACACGATATGATCTAAGCTTGGCCGGAAGAACGTTTCATCGCGTTTCAACCGCTGTGGCTCTGGTTGTTATATCAATCAGTACCACCGGCTGTTTCCGCGGAATCGACCGCATGAACCTCACCGAAATGAGGCGACATAACGCCGCTGGTGATATCAAACGCTACGAGGAAATGGCCGTCAACATCACCAGGCCCGTTACACTCGATGACGCCATCCGCTACGCACTCCAACATAACTTCGACGTCTGGATCGCAAAACAACAGCAGCAGTTCCAGGAAGAACTACTCACACAGTCCAGACTGCGAATGCTGCCTGCACTCGAAGCAGGCGGCGAGTTCAGCGAACGATCCGAATTCCTCGCCACAAGCTCCGTCAGTATCTCCACCGGCCGGCAGTCACTCGAATCCTCTTACTCCACCGAAAAGAAAACCGCACGATTCGACCTCACCGCAACGTGGGACCTGCTCGACTTCGGCGTCTCATATCTCAGATCCAGGCAGGCCGCCGACCGGACACTCATCAGCTCGCAGCAGCTCAGAAGACAGCGACAGCAGATCGCATTCGAGGTCACACGCACATACTGGCAGGCCGTCGCCGCTCGAGAAGCCGCTCAACTCGCTCTATCCATTCAACAGTCGATCGAACAGATGCGAACCGCTATCGATCAGCAGGTTCAGGATAAGACCATCACCGAACTCGATGCACTCAAAAAAGAAACACCCCTGCTCGAACAGATGCTCGTTCTCAGCCGCTACGAAAGCAACTTCCTCACCGCAAAGGTCGAACTCGCAAGACTCATGGGACTTCCCGTCGACGCACAATTCGAAATCGCAGATCAGGCGTTCAACAACGAACTGATCGATTTCCAATTCAACGTCAGCGAGCTTGAACAGGAAGCACTGCTGCTCAGACCGGAACTCTTCGAACAGGACCTCGAACAGCGGATCAGCCGCGATGACGCCCGGATCGCCATTACCAGAATGTTCCCAAGCTTCGCAACGTTCTTCAGCTTCGATTACGACGATAATAAATTCCTCTACGTCAATAACTGGTATAACATCGGTCTGAGAGCTTCATGGAACCTGCTCGCTATCCCACAACGACTGTCAGAACATAAGGCCGCCGAACTACAGGAAAACCTCATCACGGACAAACGCATCGCTCAGGCTGTCGCTATACTCAGCCAGATACATATCGCCGTCATCGATTACCGCGACGCAGTCGATCAGATCGCCCTTCAACATGAAATCTGCAATAACCGCCGGCTGCTCGTCGACGCAATGAAACAGAACATCGAGCAGGGTACCTCACACGAAGGTGAACTCGTCGAGTACCAGCTCAAGTTCCTCGCCGCTCGGTCAAGATACCTCACTAACTTCGCGAAAATCATGATCGCACAGGCTAGAATCATCAATACCATCGGCCGGGACCCGAAAACGCTGCTCGAACAGAACGTATCCGTCAACACGAATTCTGATCAACAGGCCGGGCCGACACCATGAAATACGGGGCTTTTATTCCATTTCCTGTCGCACTCGCGTTCATCGCAGTATGCTTGATGACCGACGCCGATGTTCTGTACGCACCCGTCGTAACCGGAAGTAACACCGAACCCGTTACCGTCGTACTCATTCCCTCGCATGAAGCCGTCTTCAGCGCCGAAGTCTCAGCAACCGTCACAAGAATACACAAACACTTCGGACGACCCTTCCTGAAAGACGACCTGCTCGTCGAACTCGATCATACGACTTTCCAGGCCGATCTGCTCGCATCTAAAGCTCAGCTCAAGGCCGCTCAGGCTAATCACCAACAGGTACTGGAACTGCTGCAGCAGAAGACCGAACTCAGACGCGCTCAGGCCGTACTCAAGGCCGCTCAAATCGACCTCCAGGCAGTCGAAAAACTTTATAACTCGAATAACGCCTCCCAACGCGATCTCGAACACGCTCAACGTGACCTCGTCGTCGCTCAGACACAACTCGAACAGATACACGCCGCACAACAGGTTAAACTGGCCGAAGCAGAAAATGAACTCGCTCAGGCTCAGCAGAACGTCACGCACGCTCAGAAACTGTTCGACGCCTGCACCATCAAGGCACCTTACCCGGGACGCGTCGTCGATGTATTCGTCCACGAACATGAAATGATCGAACGCTCGAAACCCGTTATCGAAATCGTCGACGATCGTATCCTCATCGCAAGGTTCCTGTTGCCCGCTGAAGAAATTGACTCCGTCAGTACCGGCCGACAATTGTATATCGATATCAACGAAATCGAGCGGAAGGTCAACGTCAACATAACCAGTATCAGTGCAAAAATGGACCCCGCCAGCAGAACATTCGAAGTCCGCGGCGAAGTCGATAATACCGACGCACTGCTACGCGCAGGAATGACCGCCACGCTCTCACTCAAACACTGAAATGCAGACCAGAACGATGTCACGCCTGACCTCGAACTGCCTCACGGATGCACAACTTGAAATGATGACCGATCATGACGACCGCCACGACACAAAACACGGAACGAGCACTGAAAACACTGGTTGTCATACAACAGCTGGCATTCGAAGCCGGACTCAGTGAATCAAAACAACAGCTCATCTTCAGAATACTCAATCGCACTATCCTGCTCGTACATTACGACCGGGCCGTGCTGTGGTCAGCAGAACAACGGCGGCCACGAATGCTCGGCGTTTCCGGCTCCGCCGACGTGAATAATCAGGCGCCGCTCGCCAGGCAATGGCGAAACATCATCACGCAATTGAAAAACATCGACGGACCCACCATACTCTCCGAAGAAACTTTCACCGAACATCGCGATCTGTGGCGCCAGCTCAACGATCAGACCAACGGCCTTGATGTGATCTGTATGCCAGTCAAAGTCAATGATAAAAACGTCGCTATACTCTGGCTCGAACGATGGGGAAAAGCGAATAACAGAAATACCGCGGAAAACAGTCAATACACTACAGACAGTTC